>JAPSIJ010000659.1 GCA_031178805.1 Cellulomonas sp.
GTGGTGACGTCCCAGGCCCGCGGCAGCCGCATCAGGTCCAGGTACGGGGCGGCGGCCGGCACCAGCTCGTCCGCGGGCCACGCCTGGGCGGTCCGCACGACGTCGAGCTGCACCTCCGCGACCCGCGGGTCGGCCTCGAGCGCCGCGACGACGTCGGCGGGCGCGGCGTCGCCCACGGGGACCTCGACGAACCCGGTGCCGGCGACGGCCTCCCCGGCGGCCACGCCCTCCTCGGCCAGCGCCGCGGCCTGCTCGGCCGGCGCCACGTCCGGCGCGAACTGCACCAGGACCTGCTCGGTGGACGCGGGCGGCTCGGCCTCGGCGGCGCCGTCGGGAGCCGGCGCGGGAGCGGGCTCCGCGGCGGGCTCGGCGGCCGCCGGGGCCTCGGGCAGCCCGCCGCGGTCGGGGTCCGCGTCCGGCGCGCCCGGCGCCGCGGGTGCCGCGGCGGGGTCCTGGTCGGGCGTGGTCGCTGCGGCGAGCGGGCCGGCGGCGAGCAGCATGCTCGCCGCGACCCCCAGCGCCGTGACGCTCCGGCGGATCTGTCGCACTCGGTCCTCCTCGGTGGGGCACCCCCGCGGTGCGCACCGAGCGTCTCATCGGCCACCGACGGCCCCGGGTGACCCACGCCGGTGCGGATCACCCGGAGGGGTGCGCGGTCAGGCGGCGCAGACCAGCCCGTCGGTGAGCGCGCCGAGGTTGTCGCGCATGATGTCGAGGTAGTCCCGGTCGTCGCCCTCGGCGAGCCCCTCGAGCGGGTCCAGCACCGCGGTGCCGACCCCGAGCTCCGCCGCGAGGGTCTCGGTGACCTTGGGGCTGGCGAGCACCTCGAAGAACAGCGTCCGCACGCCCTCGGCCCGCACCGTGGCGGCGACGTCCCGGAGCCGGGCGGGGGACGGCTCGACCTCGGGGTCGATGCCGCTGAGGCCGACCTGGTGCAGCCCGTACCGCTGGGCGAGGTAGCCGAACGCCTCGTGCGAGGCGACGAGGGTCGCGCCCCGGCAGGCGGCCAGGCCGTCCGCGAGCTCGGCGTCGAGCGCGTCGAGGTCGGCGGTGAGGGCGTCGGCGGCGGCCGCGAACTCGTCGGCGTGCTCCGGGTCGATCTCGGCGAGGGCGTCGGCCACCTGGTCGCCCACGGCGGCGAGCCGGGTCGGGTCGAGCCAGAAGTGCGGGTCGAGCGCGCCGGAGCCGCCGCCCTGCTCCGTGCCGTCCGGCGACACCTCCAGCGCCGCCACCTCGGCGGAGTCCACGACGTGCGCGGGGTCGCTGCTCGCCACGGCCTCGTCGGTGGCGGCCTGGAAGCCGGACAGGTAGACGACGAGGTCCGCGTCGCCGAGCCGCGCCACCGAGGCGGGCGACAGCTCGAGGTCGTGCGACTCGCCGCCGGGCGGGGTCAGCGAGCCGACGTCCACGTGGTCGCCGCCGATCCGCTCCGCGACGAACTGCAGCGGGTAGAACGCGACGACGACGTCGTGCCGGCCGTCGTCCGCGGCGGGGGAGCAGGCGG
>JAPSIJ010000109.1 GCA_031178805.1 Cellulomonas sp.
AGGTGCTGCTCGCGCTGGCCGACCTGCGGGCCGGGCGGCGCGGCGGCGAGCCCGTGGCCGGGCCGGTCGCGGTCCTCGGGTTCTCGGCCGGCGGTCACCTCGCCGGGCTGGCGGCCACGGCGACGGAGGCCGAGCTCGCCGCGGCCGCGGCGCTCGGCGGGCTGGACCCCGCCGAGGTGCACCGGCCGGACGCCGCCGTGCTCTGCTACCCCGTGGTGTCGATGGTGGACCACCCGCACCTCGGCTCCCGGCTGAACCTGGTCGGCGACGCCGGGGACGCCGCGGCGCGGGCCCTGTCGGTGGAGCACCGGGTCGACGCCGCGACCCCGCCCGCGTTCCTGTGGCACACCGCCGAGGACCCGGCCGTGGGGGTCGAGCACTCCCTGGCGGCCACGGCGGCGCTGCGCCGGCACGGCGTGCCGGTCGAGCTGCACGTGTACCCGCGCGGGCGGCACGGGCTGAACCTCGCGATCGGCGAGACGGCCGGCGAGTGGACGTTCGCGGCGGTGCGCTGGCTCGGCGAGCAGGGCATCGGCTCCGTCGTCGCCTGACCGCGCAGGAATGCCGCGGCGGCGACGGCCGTTGCGGCTCGTATGCACGCCATCCTCGCCACCGCGCCCGGCGGCCCCGACGTCCTGGTGCCCGACGAGGTCCCGGACCCGCTGCCCGGCCCGCGCGACCTGCTCGTGCGGCTGAGCGCCGCCGGGGTCAACTTCGTCGACGTCTACCACCGGGACGGCACCTACCCGATGCCGTTCCCGCACGTGCCCGGCTCCGAGGGGGCCGGCGTGGTGGAGGCGGTCGGCCGGGAGGTGCGGGAGTTCGCCGTCGGCGACCTGGTCGCCTGGGCCGCCGCGCCGTCGTCGTACGCCGAGCTGGTGGTGGTGCCGGAGTCGATCGCGCTGCGGGTGCCGGACGGCGTCGCCGAGGAGGTCGCGGCCGCGCTGCCCCTGCAGGGCATGACCGCGCACTACCTGGTCACCTCGACGTTCCCCGTGCTGGACGGGCAGGACGTGCTCGTGCACGCGGGCGCCGGCGGGGTCGGCCTGCTGCTGACCCAGCTCGCGGCCGCCCGCGGCGCCCGGGTGATCACCACCGTGGGCACGCCCGAGAAGGAGGCGCTGTCCCGCGCCGCCGGCGCCGCCGAGGTGATCCGCTACTCCGAGCTGGCCGACCTCGCGACGGAGCTGCCCGCGCTGGTGCGGGACCTCACCGGCGGCCGCGGCGTGCACACGGTGTTCGACGGCGTCGGCCGCAGCACGTTCGAAGCCTCGCTCGCGTCCCTGCGGCCCCGCGGCGGCCTGGCGCTGTTCGGCGCCTCCTCCGGGCCGGTCCCGCCGTTCGACCCGCAGCGGCTGAACGCGGCCGGGTCGCTGTTCCTCACCCGGCCCACCCTGGGCCACCACACCGCCACCCGGGAGGAGCTGACCTGGCGGGCCGGCGAGCTGTTCGACGCCGTCGCCGCCGGCCGGCTCGACGTCCGGGTCGGCGCCACGTACCCCCTGCCCGAGGCCGCCGAGGCGCACCGTGCGCTCCAGGGCCGGGCGACGACCGGGAAGGTGCTCCTCACCGCATGACCGACCTGCACATCGAGATCTGGTCCGACATCGCCTGCCCGTGGTGCTACATCGGCAAGCGCCGGTTCGCCGCGGCGCTGGAGCAGTTCGAGCACCGCGACCGCGTGCGCGTCACGTGGCGCTCGTTCGAGCTGCAGCCCGACGCCGAGCCGTCGTCCGCGCACCCCGGCATGACCGAGGCGCGGATGCTGGCGGAGCGCAAGGGCCTGCCCGAGGACCAGGTGCGGCAGATGTTCGCCCAGGTGACGGCCGTGGCCGCCTCCGTGGGCCTCGCGTACGACTTCGACGCGGTGGTGCCCGCCAACACCTTCGACGCGCACCGCCTGGTGCACGTCGCGGGCGACCTCGGCGGCGCCGACGCGGCGGCCGACGTGGTCGAGCGGCTGATGAGCGCGCACTTCGAGCACGGCCGCGTGGTGGACGACCCGGAGGTCCTGGTGGCGGTCGCCGCCGAGGCCGGGCTGGACGCGCAGGCCGTGCGCGCCGCGCTGGCGTCCGACGCCGGGGCCGGCGCGGTGCGCGCCGACGAGGCCGAGGCGGCGGCGCTCGGCATCCAGGGCGTGCCGTTCTTCGTCGCCGGGCGCCGGCTCGGCGTCTCCGGCGCCCAGCCGGTCGAGGTGTTCGCGCAGCTGCTCGCGCAGGCGTGGCAGGACGCGCACCCGCCGCTGGCGATCCCCACGGTGCCGGGCGCCGCGGACGCGGAGGCGTGCGGGCCGGACGGCTGCTGAGCCGCCCCGGACCCTGCGACGAGGGCCCCCTCCCGGAGATCATCCGGGAGGGGGCCCTCGTCGTCCACGCCGACCGGCGATGCCGGTCGGCGCGGTCCGGTCAGCGCCGGACGGTGACCGTCACCGGGGCGCTGGTGCTGCCCGCGACCGTGTCCGGCCGGGACGGCACGAACACCGCCGTGTACTGGTGCTGGCCGACCGGCGCGGTGCGGGGCACCGTGCCGAGGGCCAGGCCGAGCACCACCGGCGAGCGGCCGACGACGCGGTCGCCCTCGCGGAACTCGACCGTGCCGGACGGGAACCACGTGCCCTCGACCTGCACCCGCGAGAGCAGCAGGGTCGGCAGCCAGCTGTTGGACGACTGGCTGGACCGGCTGGCGGTCAGGGACACCGAGGACTCCCGGAGCTCCGGCTCCGGCTCCTCGGCCGCCGCCACCGTGAGCGGCAGCGTGACCGTGGTGCCGCTCGGCGCGGCGACCAGGGTGAGGGTGTGCGCCCCCGCCGTGGTGCCGGCCGGGACGGTGACCGCGACCTGCGCCGCGCCGGCGGTGACCGCCGCGGTGCCGATGGAGGTGCCGTCGAGCTGGACGTCCAGCGAGGTGTTCTCCGGCGAGCCGAGGCTCGTGAGGTTCAGCCCCGTGACCGGGAACGCCAGCTCGGTGCCCGCGGTGACCTCCTCGGGCAGCGCCGGCACGCCGACCGCCCGCTCGTCGAACTCGGGCGTCAGGCCCGGGTGCGCCTCGAGGTAGGCGATCCACGCGTCCCGGTCGACCAGGCCGGAGTCGGCCGTGTCCGCGCCCTCGGCGAAGACCCGGAAGTTGTCCCCGCCCTGCGCCAGGAAGGAGAACGTGCCGATCCGGTACTCCGCGGCCGGGTCGAGCGGCGCGCCGTCGACCGTGACCGAGGTGATCCGCTCGCCCAGGGGCAGCGACTCGTCGTAGGTGTACGAGACGTTGTCCGACAGGCCGAGCTGCAGGTACGGGCGGCTCGGGATCGTGCCGTCCGTGTTGGTCTGCCACTGCTGCTCGAGCATGGTCTCGACCTGCTCGCCGGTCAGCGTCGTGGTCCAGAGGTTGTTCACGAACGGCAGGACCGCGTTGGCCTCGGCGTAGGTGATGGTGCCGTCGGGCGCGTGCAGCAGCTCCGCCCGCAGACCGCCGGGGTTGACCACGCCGATCTGCGCGCCGCCCCGCTCCTCGGAGGACAGCGTCTCCAGCAGCGAGTCCGCGACGAGGTTGCCCAGCGTGGACTCCTTGGACCGGTCGTCGCGGGTGCCGCCGGTGTAGACGCCGCCGGTGTAGGCACCGCCCGCGAAGGCGGTGGTGATGTCGGCGGTGACCGAGCCCTTCGGCTGGTTGCCGACGACGGCGGCCTCGGCGATCGCGGCGTCCACGATGGCCTTGACCTCGGCCACCCGCGGGTACTGCGCGACCAGGGCGGCCTGGAAGTCGGCCGGGGCCTGGCCGGCGGCCGGCGCGAGCCGGGCGACGTTCTGCCCGGTCAGGGCGGACGCCACGTCGGTGGCCGGGTCGTAGGTCAGCGTGACCTTGCCGATGTTCTCCCCGTAGGAGCCGGTCTGCACGATCGGCCGGGTCCACTCGCCCGTGGTGTCCGGCGCCGCCGGGCCGTACCAGGCGTACTGCTTGTGGGTGTGGCCGGTGAAGACCACGTCCACGTCGGCGGAGGTCAGCGTGGCGATGTCGGCGAAGGCGCCGCCGGCGGCGATCTCCTCCTCCAAGGTCGCGCCGTCCGGCGTGCCGGCCCCCGCGCCCTCGTGGTACTCGGCGACGACCACGTCGGCCTCGCCGTTGGCCTCGTCGCCATCCGTCAGCGCGGCCGCGACGCGGTTGACCGCCTCGACCGGGTCGCCGAACTCGAGGTCCGCGATGCCGCCGGGGCTGACCAGCGTCGGGGTCTCCTGGGTGACGGCGCCGACGACGCCCACCGTGACCCCGCCCGCCTCGACGAGCGCGTACTCGTCGAGCGCCGGCTCCTGGGTGCCCGCGCGGTACACGTTGGCGCCGAGGTACGGGAACGCGGCGTTGCCGCCGTCGGCGATCACCCGGTCGACCAGGTCGGCGTAGCCACGGTCGAACTCGTGGTTGCCGACCGCGGAGGCGGCCAGGTCCAGCGCGTTCAGCACGTCGATCGTCGGCTGGTCCTCGGCCACCGCGGAGGCGAACAGCGAGGCGCCGATGTTGTCGCCCGCCGACAGCAGCACCGCCGCGCCGCCGGCCTGCTCGGCCTCGGCGCGCTGCTGCTCCACCGTGCCGGCGAACGCGACGGTGTTGGCGTCGATCCGGCCGTGGAAGTCGTTGATGTTCAGCAGCGTCAGGTCCACCGGGCCGTCGGGCGCGGTGCCGCCGTCGCCGGCCGCGAGGCCGACCAGCACCGGGTCGTGGTCCGAGGACCGGTACGGGTCCGGGGCGTAGAACAGCGACCCGTGCGTGTTGTAGCGGCTGTACTCCAGCGCCACGGACTCGCCCGCGTTGATGTTCCAGACGTCCGCGCCCGTCGCCCGCTCCAGGGCCGCCTCGTTCAGCAGCACGTGGTCGAGCGAGCCGGACAGGCCCTGGTAGGAGTACGAGTACTCGCCGGCGTCCAGCGCGGTCGTGGCGTCCGTGTAGCCCGCCGCGTACAGCACCTGCAGCGGGTCCTCCTGGGTGTACGCGTTGAAGTCGCCCAGCAGCGCGACCGCCTCGGCGTCGCCCTGCACCGTCGGCACCCAGTCGCGCAGCGCCTCGGCCTGGCGGACCCGGGACTCGTTGGACGCGCCCTGGCCGTCGCCGGCGTCGGCGTCGCCCGGCCACGGGCCCGCGGAGCCCTTGGACTTGAGGTGGTTGACCACCACGAACAGCTCCTCGCCGCCCTCGACGGGGACGAAGGTCTGCCCGATGGGCTCGCGCGCGTTGCCGAACGCCTGGCCGTCGCCCGACTGCGTGCCGAGCGCGCGGGCCTCGCCCACCGTCTCGACCGCCGCGGGGCGGTAGATCAGCGCGTTGGTGATGGTGTCGAGCTCCTCGGCCGGCGGCAGGTCCGCCGACGAGGGCACGTACGCCCAGGTCCCCGCACCGGCGGCCGCGTTCAGCGCGTCGACCAGAGTGGCCAGGGCCTCGTCCGGCACGCCGTCCACGGCCGCGGAGTTCTCGATCTCCATCAGGCCGACGACGTCCGCGTCCAGGGCGTTGACCGCCGCGACGATCTTGTCCTGCTGGCGCTGCAGGTCCTCGGGGTCCCACGCGCCGCGCTGGTCGCAGCCCTCGCGGACCGTGACGGGGTCGCCGGTGCGGTCCTCGTAGGCCACGCAGGACGCGGTGTCCGCGCCGAGGGTGGTGAAGTAGTTGAGCACGTTGAACGACGCCACCGTGATGTCGCCGCCCACGTCCTCGGGCGCCGGCGTGCGGTCGTCCTCGAACGCCACCGGGATGCTCGTCGGGTCGGTCGCGTCGACCGGCGCCGTCGGGCTGAGCTTCCACGCGTTGTTGCGGTAGTCCACGACCACCGGCTCGGTGAACGTCGCCGCCGCGCCCACCCGCACCGGGTCCTCGAGGGACACGTACGGCGGGGTCAGGCCGGAGTTGGCGGCCGACAGGAAGTTGGTGCTCGCGCCGTCGTCGAGCACGAGGCCGCGGGCGGCGTTGTCCGCGACGACCGCGTCGTACTCCGGCGTGCCCGGCCGGGCGACCTCGGTCGGCTGGATCAGCGGAGTGGTCCCGGTGGCCAGGCCGACCTCGCCGTACTGGCCGGTCGAGTAGGTGTTGGTCACCGTCAGGTCGCCCGACGGCAGGTAGAGCATGGACTCCAGCGCCTCGCGGGCGGCGGCGTCCGCGGGCCAGGTGCCGGTGACGGGCTCGACGGCGGCGTCGCCGTCCAGGTGCACCAGCCCGCTCGCGTCGGCGACCGTGATCTCGGTCAGGCCCTGGTACTCCGACACGGCGCCGGTGACCTGGACCAGGTCGCCCTCGGCCACCGAGCCGGCGGTGGCCCCGGAGAAGACGAAGACGGCGTCCGAGGTCGTGCGGGCGGCCGCGTCGCCGCCCCCGGTCCCGGGCGTCTGGATGACGTAGCCGCGGTACCCGCCCGTGGCGTACACCGCGGTGACGACGCCGGTCGTCGTCACCGTCCGGCCCGCGAGCGGCGAGGTGTCCCCCGTGCCCTGGACCTGCGCGATGGTGTGGGTGTCCTCCGCGGCGGCGGCGGGTCCTGCCGCTGCCAGCGGTACCGCCACCATCGCCGAGACGGCAGCCAGGCTCGTGGCCCACCTGCCTCGCGTGCGTGCTGCGCTCACCGAGATTCTCCGATCCCCCGGACGGGTTCGTCGTCAGATGACCGCGTCACAGTCGTCACACAGTCGGCTGACAACGTATGGGCGGTATGTCCGGTTAGACAAGCATCCGGGTGAGTCCGGGGGGTTGCCGGGGGGTGAACGCCGGTGCGGCGCGTGCCCCGGCACGGCGACGGCCCCGGGCGGCGGGCCGTGGGGCTCGCCGGCCGGGGCCGTCGGTGGGGGTGCTACGCGCGCAGGGTCGCGCCGAACCGGCGCTCGGCCTCCGCGACCACGGCGGTCCGCACGGCGGCGGTCTCCTCCGCGGTGAGCGTGCGGTCCGGGGCGCGCAGCCGCAGGGCGAACGCCAGGGACCGCAGCCCCGGGCCGACCTGCTCGCCGGTGTAGACGTCGAACAGCCGGGCGCTCTCGAGCACGTCGCCCGCCGAGGCCGCGCCCGCGCGCACGGCGTCGAGCACCTGGGCGGCCGGCACGGTGTCCGGCACCACCAGCGCGACGTCCTCCTTGGCGACGGGGAACGTCGACACCTCGCGGCCGA
>JAPSIJ010000660.1 GCA_031178805.1 Cellulomonas sp.
AAGGACGTGGACGAGGCCGCGGTGCTGGACGGCGCGACGCCGACGCAGACGTTCCGCTGGGTGACGCTGCCGCAGCTGCTGCCGGTGCTGGCGCTGCTGTCCGTGCTGCGCCTGATCATGACGTTCAACAAGTTCGACGACGTGTACCTGCTCACCGGCGGGGCCGCGGGCACCGAGGTGGCCGCCGTGCGGGTCTACAACCAGCTGGTCGGCTCGTTCGACATCGGCGGCGGCGCGACCACCGCGATGGTGCTGGCCGTGGTGCTCGGGGCCCTGCTGGCCACCTACTTCGTGCTCGTCGGCCGGAAGGAGTCCGAGCAGTGAACCGCCTGGCGATCGAGCGCCGCGTCCTGGCCGTGGCGCGGCCCCTGCTGATCGCGGTGCTGCTGGTGAGCGCCGTGTTCCCGTTCTACTACATGGTGCTGCTGAGCTTCGTGCCGATCGAGGAGCTGCTCCGGCAGCCCGACCGGCTGGTGATCGGGTTCGGCGACCTGACCCTGGAGACGTACCGCCAGGTGCTCGCGCCGACCTCGGCCGGCGGCCAGGGGTTCGCGGGGTTCATGGCCAACTCCGCGCTGGTGTCGGCGGCCACCGCGGCCGTGACGCTGCTGCTGGTGATCCCCGGCGCGTACGCGGTGTCCCGGCTGCGGTTCACCGGCCGCCGGCACATCTCGTCGCTGTTCCTGGTCGTCTACATGTTCCCGGCGATCATCATCGCGATCCCGCTGTTCATCGCGTTCTCCCGGATGGGCGTCCGCGAGTCGCTGGTCGGCCTGGTGATCGTCTACGTCGCGCTGAACATCCCGGTGTCCATCCACATGCTGCGCAACTACTTCGACACCATCCCGGTGTCGATCGACGAGGCGGCGCGGGTGGACGGGGCGTCCCGGGTGCAGACCATGCGGCTGATCACGGTGCCGCTGGCGATGCCGACGATCGTGTCCACGCTGCTGTACGTGTTCATGATCGCGTGGAACGAGTTCCTGTTCGCGCTGCTGTTCCTCACCGCGAAGCGCGACCTGTGGACCGTGTCGCTCGGGCTGTCCCAGCTGTCCAACGGGGTCGAGGTGCCCAAGACGGTGCTGATGGCCGGGTCGGTGCTGCTGACCATCCCGATCGTGCTGCTCTACGCGCTCGCCGAGCGGAAGATCACCGACGGGCTGGCGGCGGGCGCCGACAAGGGCTGAGCCGCGGGCGGTCAGCCGCCGAACCGGCGGTTCACCGCCTCGGCGGCGAACTCCCGGTCCACCAGCATCCGGGACAGCCCGGCGACGCCGGCGTCCTCGCCGAGCGCCGCGAGCCGCATGTCCAGGTGCCGCGTGGCCCGGGGGAGCGACAGCGGGTAGACGGTCTCCCGGACGCCGGCGAGCAGCGCGGTCGAGGCGAGGTCGCCGCCGAGCACCAGCACGCCGGGGTTGAGCAGGGACACGACCGTCGCGAGCACCTGCCCGATCGTCCGGCCGGCCGCCCGGGTCGCCGCCGTGGCGTCGGCGTCGCCCCG
>JAPSIJ010000110.1 GCA_031178805.1 Cellulomonas sp.
GGCAGCCGCGCGTACGCCTGCCTGCCCGTGACCGTCGGCGTCTCCGGCACGCCGGAGCTGTACGCGGGCTGGCGCACCGACGTGGACGTCGCGCCGCTGGTCGCGTTCCTCACCGCGCGGGGCGCGGTGCCGGACCTGCGGACCCTGGCCGTCGGCGGCAACTACGCGGTCGAGGCGGTCGGCGGCACGGTCTACCGGGTGACGCCGACGGGGTGGGACACGTGGGCGGTGCGGGACGACACCGCCCGCACCTTCCAGGTCTGCCTGCGCCCCTGACCCCCGGCCCCGGCCCGCCCGAGCGCCCCGGTCGGCGGCACCCGAAGGGGTGGCGCGCGCCCGGGATGCTCACGCGCGGGTCCTGCCCGACGATGGGCAGCGCGGGTCGACGGACCGACCCGGGCTGGTCCACGACAGGGGGCGCCGATGGCGCACGAGCGAACCCGCGCGCGCCGCGCGGCAGGGGTCACCCTGGCCTGGCTGGGCTGCGCCGGGCTGGCGGTGTCGATGGCCCGCGCCCTCACCTGGGACGGCGGCGAGGCGGCCCCGGCCGGCGCGTGCGTCGTGGACCGCATCACGGTCGGCTACGACGTCGACTACCTCGCGGCGGTCGGCGGCTACGGCGTGACGCGCGCGTCGCTGTCCGACGTGCCCGATGGCTGCGCGGGCCGCGAGGTCGCCGTCACCCTGCACGGCGCCGACGACGCCGCGCTCGCGCAGGCGCGCACCGCGGTCACCGCGCCGACCACCACGGTCGACCTCGCCGACGCGGCGGTGCCCGTGGCGGACCTCGCCGGGGTGTCCCTGGCGCTGGTCACCGACGCCCCCGCGCCCGCGGCGGCCGGCTGAGCGCGGTCCCCGTCGCCGGCGGGTCAGACCTCGGTCAGGTCCGGGAGCTTCGGCGCGCGGGTGTCGCCCGAGGAGCGCCCGCGCAGCCGCCGCGTCGCCCAGGGGTAGGCGTACAGCCGGACCCACCGGGCGTCCTGCCGGGCCTGCTCGGCGCGGGGCAGCCGCGGCTGCGGCGCGAGCGGCTCGTCCCAGGCCGGGTCGTCCGGCGGCAGGCCGAGCGCGACCAGGGCGCCCTGCGCGACGCGGGCGTGCGCCTCGGACGTGAGGTGGATCCGGTCCGGCGCCCACATCCGGATGTCGCGCAGGTGCCGCATGCCCCACAGGTCGAGCACGTGCGCGCCGTGCCGGCGGGCGATCGACCAGATGTGCGCGTTGTAGACGCCGACCTTCGGCCGCGTCGCCGAGACCAGCGGGGAGCCGGCCGAGTCGAAGCCGGTGGCGAGCAGCACGTCGGCGCCGGCCTCGCGCACCCGCACCACGGCGCGCTCCAGCCCGCGGGCGAGCACGTCGGGGTCGGAGCCGGGGCGCAGGATGTCGTTGCCGCCGCCGACGAGGCTGACCAGGTCCGGCTGCAGTGCCAGGGCCTCGGGGAGCTGGTCGGCGACGATGGGTCGCAGCAGCCGGCCCCGCACCGCGAGGTTCGCGTACCGCAGCGGGGCGGCGCCGGCGGCCCGGCGGCGGGCGGACAGGTGCCCGGCCAGGACGTCGGCCCAGCCCCGGATCGGCCCGTCCTCGCCGTGCGGGGTGTCCCAGAGGCCCTCGGTGAACGAGTCGCCGACGGCGACGAAGCGCTGCCAGCGCAGGAGGTCGGCCGAGGCGGTTCCGTGCGTCGTCACCCCCGCAGTGTGCCTCCGGCAACCGGCCGCTGTCTCCGCCTCCGGGTGCCCGGTCAGGGCAGCGACCAGTCGACGGGGTCGGCGCCCTGCGCCTCGAGCAGGGCGTTCACCCGGCTGAACGGCCGGGAGCCGAAGAAGCCGCGGCTCGCCGACAGCGGGCTCGGGTGCGCGCTCGCGACCACCGGCACGTCGCCGAGCGACGGCTGCAGCGCCTGGGCGTCGCGGCCCCACAGCACGGCGACGAGCGGGCCGCCGCGCTCGACCAGGGCGGCGATCGCGCGCGCCGTCACCGCCTCCCAGCCCCTGCCGCGGTGCGACGCGGGCTCGCCGGGGCGCACCGTGAGCACGCGGTTCAGCAGCATGACGCCGCGGTCCGCCCAGGGGGACAGGTCACCGGTGCTCGGGCGCGGCAGCCCGAGGTCGTCGCCGAGCTCGGTGAAGATGTTCGCGAGCGACCGCGGCACCGGGCGCACGTCCGGCTGCACGGAGAACGACAGGCCCATCGCGTGCCCGGGCGTCGGGTAGGGGTCCTGGCCGACGACGAGCACCCGCACGTCGGCGAGCGGCCGGGTGAACGCGCGCAGCACGTCCGGGCCGGCGGGCAGGTACGGCCGCCCGGCGGCGAGCTCCGCGCGCAGGAACTCCCCGGCCGCGTGCACCTGCGGCTCGACCGGGGCGAGGGCGGCGGCCCAGTCGGGGGCGACGAGCTCGTGCAGGGGGGCGGGCGTCACGCGACCCGAGGCTAGCCGAATGACACCGCTGTGATTCGGCGGGCGTAGCATGGGCGCGGACGAGCAGGCGGCACGGGAGGAGCGCACGGTGGACGCGACGGCGCAGCTGGACGGCGGCACCCCCCGCCCGGCCCTGGTGGCCGTGGACGGCACCGACGGCTCCCCGGCGCCCGCGGTCGACGGGCTCACCGAGCGCGACCAGCAGGTCCTCGCCTTCGAGCGCCAGTGGTGGAAGTACGCCGGCGCCAAGGAGCAGGCGATCCGCGAGCTGTTCGACATGTCGGCGACCCGGTACTACCAGGTGCTCAACGCGCTCATCGACTCCCCGGCGGCCCTCGCGCACGACCCGATGCTGGTCAAGCGGCTGCGCCGGATGCGCTCCACCCGGCAGCGCGCCCGCAGCGCCCGCCGCCTCGGCGCCGACGCGTGACGGCGCGCGCGTCCGGGGCGGCCAGGCCGAACCGCTAGCCTGTCCGCCGTGACCAAGGGCAGCGACCGGTACCCGGAGGACGAGTTCGACGCCGAGCCGGCGCAGGATGCGCCGGTCGGCGTGCACCGTGCACCCCGCTCCTGGTGGAGCCGCTGGTGGCCGTTCGTCGCCGTCGTCGTCGCCGTCCCCGCCCTGACGGTCGGCTTCGTGCTGTGGGCGTCGTCCTGGGACGGCCGGCTGCCGTTCGGGGACGACGAGACCAGCCCCGCGGCCGCCGCCCCGGAGACCTCCGCGGCGCCGGAGGAGACCGCCGCCGACCCGGAGGCCCCCGTCGAGGAGGCCCCGGTCGAGGAGGCCCCGGTCGAGGAGACGCCGGTCGAGGAGGCCCCGCCCGCCCCCGACCTCGCCGCGTCGGTGCGCGTGCTGAACGCGTCGGGCATCACGGGCCTGGCCGCCGGTGCCGGCGCCGACCTCGAGGACGCGGGGTTCACCGCGGTGGAGACCGGCAACGGCAACGCCGGCGGCAGCACGGCGACCACCGTCTTCTACGGCACGCCGGAGCTCGCGGCCACGGCGCAGCAGGTCGCCACGACGCTCGGCGTCGCGAACGTGGTCGAGTCGGCGGACGTCGCGCCGGGCGGCGTCGTCGTCCTCCTGCTGCGCGACTTCGCGGGCTGACCTCTTCCCGCAGGTCGGAGGCCGGGGCTACAGTCGGCGCGTCGCGGTGACCGCCCCCGCCCCCGGGGGACCACGGCACCGTCGGCGCCCGATCACGCCGTCCTCAGGAGCACCGCATGCCGCAGGGAACCGTCAAGTGGTTCAACGCCGAGAAGGGCTACGGGTTCATCACCCCGGCCGACGGCGGGCAGGACCTGTTCGTCCACTTCAGCGCCATCCAGTCCAACGGCTACCGCACCCTCGAGGAGGGGCAGTCGGTCGAGTTCGAGGTCGGGCAGGGCAGCAAGGGCCCGCAGGCGGACCAGGTCCGCCCGCTCTGAGCCCCTCAGGCGTCCAGGGCGCCCACCGCGAGCAGCACGCACGCGGCGGACCACGCCAGGGGCGCCACCGCGGCGGGTGACCCGTCCGCGAGGACCTTCTCCGGCAGCGCGCCCAGCGCCGTGCGGTGCTCGTCGAGCCAGTCCAGCCGCGCGCGGGCCGCGGCGGGGAACCCGTTCTCCGCCGCGGCCAGCGCGTACAGCGAGGTCTGCGGCGTCCACGAGATGCCGTCCTGCTTCCAGGCGGCCCCGGGCGCCAGGCCACCGGCCGGGCGCGCCATCGCCGCCGCGGAGTCCTGCCACGCCTCGACGGCGCCGTCGAGCGCGACGGGCTGGAACGGCGGCAGCACGAACGCGCTCGCCGCGTCCGCGGGCCCGCGCCCGGCGTACCGGCCGTACGGTGCGGCCGTGCCGGGCCCGAAGGCGGTCTCCACCGCCGCGCGCGACCGGGCCGCGGCGTCCCGCGCCCGCCCCGCGCCGGCGTCGTCGCCGAGCAGCGCCAGCAGGTCGCCGGCCCGCTCGAGGCCGGCCAGCAGGGGGGCCGCCGTGCCGAGGGTCAGCTCGTCCTCGGCCACCTCCCAGTAGTCCGGGGACGCCGGGGGCAGCCCGTCGTCGGCGACGAGCCCCACCGCGCGGTCCGCCGAGCGCTGCACCAGGCCCGCCAGCCGCTGCGCCGTCGCGGGCCGGTCCGCGGCGTCGGCGGCCGCCACGACCTCGCCCGCGGCCCACAGCGCCCACCCCGTGCCGTCGGTCTGCGCCGGCCGGTCGTCCGGGACGTCGCCGGAGCCGTCGGGCAGGTAGCGCGCCTCGAACGACCCGTCCGGGGCCTGCACCCGGTCGAGGAACCCGAGCACGGCGAGCGCGTCCTCCGGGTGCCCGGTGCGGGCCAGCGCCACCGCGACGAACGCGGCGTCGCGCGGCCACACGTACCGCCAGTGCGGCGTCCACGCCGCGACCGCCGCCCCGTCGTCGAGCACGAGCGCGTGCAGGTCGAGCAGCGCGTCGGTCACCAGGTCCGCGTACGGCCCGTCCGCGCCGCCCGGCACCGTGCCGGCCGCGAGCCACGCGCGCTGCGCGGCCGCCAGGTCGTCGTCGGCGGTGCCGGCCGGGTCCACCGGCACGCGCGTGCCGGGGTGCAGCTCGGGCACCTCGCCCGCCGGGACGCCCGCGACCCCGTCGGCGGTGACCACCACGCCCTCGGTGTAGAGGTCCACGTGCGCCCGGCGCGGGCCCGTCGCGCCGAACGCCACCAGCGCGCCCGCGACGAGCCCGAGCGCGACGACGGCGGCGGCGGTGCGGGAGGGCATGCGGGGCAGGGTAGCGGGCCGCCCCGTGACCGGTGCGGCGCGGCGTCCGCCGGGAGCGGAGCGCCTTGCACTCGGAGGGGTCGAGTGCTAACCATGTGCTTAGCACTCTCGGGTCGAGAGTGACAGAATGACAGCGAGGCCGACCGGTGAGGTCCGCCGCGGCGACGGGACATGACCGTCGCCCGCGGTGCGGCCGTCCGTCGCGGGCACCGACCGGCCGAACCACGAGCCACAGTGAAGGATCGATAGCCCCATGGCCAAGATCATTGCCTTCAACGAGGAGGCCCGTCGCGGCATCGAGCGGGGTCTGAACACCCTCGCCGACACCGTCAAGGTCACCCTGGGCCCCAAGGGCCGCAACGTCGTGCTGGACAAGAAGTGGGGCGCCCCCACGATCACCAACGACGGCGTCTCCATCGCCAAGGAGATCGAGCTCGAGGACCCGTTCGAGAAGATCGGTGCCGAGCTCGTCAAGGAGGTCGCCAAGAAGACGGACGACGTCGCGGGCGACGGCACCACCACCGCCACCGTGCTCGCCCAGGCGCTCGTGCGCGAGGGCCTGCGCAACGTCGCGGCCGGCGCGAACCCCATCGCCCTGAAGCGCGGCATCGAGCAGGCCGTCGAGGCCGTCACCGCCGCCCTGCTGGACCAGGCGAAGGAGATCGAGACCAAGGAGGAGATCGCCGCCACCGCGTCCATCTCCGCCGGCGACACCGCGATCGGCGAGCTCATCGCCGAGGCGCTGGACAAGGTCGGCAAGGAGGGCGTGATCACGGTCGAGGAGTCCAACGCCCTCGGCCTGGAGCTCGAGCTCACGGAGGGCATGCGCTTCGACAAGGGCTTCCTGTCGGCGTACTTCGTGACCGACCCGGAGCGCCAGGAGGCCGTCCTCGAGGACGCCTACGTGCTGCTCGTCGAGTCGAAGATCTCGAACGTCAAGGACCTGCTGCCGCTGCTGGAGAAGGTCATCCAGTCCGGCAAGCCGCTGTTCATCGTCGCCGAGGACGTCGAGGGCGAGGCCCTGGCCACGCTCGTCGTCAACAAGATCCGCGGCACCTTCAAGTCGGTCTCCGTCAAGGCCCCCGGCTTCGGCGACCGCCGCAAGGCGATGCTGCAGGACATGGCGATCCTCACCGGTGGCCAGGTCGTCTCCGAGACCGTCGGTCTGAAGCTCGACACCGTGGGCCTCGAGGTCCTCGGCCAGGCGCGCAAGATCGTCGTCACCAAGGACGAGACCACCATCGTCGAGGGCTCCGGCGACGCCGCCCAGATCCAGGGCCGCGTCAACCAGATCCGCGCCGAGATCGAGAACTCCGACTCGGACTACGACCGCGAGAAGCTCCAGGAGCGCCTCGCCAAGCTGGCCGGCGGCGTCGCCGTCATCAAGGCCGGCGCGGCGACCGAGGTCGAGCTCAAGGAGCGCAAGCACCGCATCGAGGACGCCGTGCGCAACGCCAAGGCGGCCGTCGAGGAGGGCATCGTCGCCGGTGGTGGCGTGGCCCTCATCCAGGCCGGTGCCGTCGCGTTCGAGAAGCTCGAGCTCACCGGCGACGAGGCGACCGGCGCGAACATCGTCAAGGTCGCGATCGACGCCCCGCTCAAGCAGATCGCGGTGAACGCGGGCCTCGAGGGCGGCGTCGTGGCGGAGAAGGTGCGCAACCTCCCGTCCGGCCAGGGCCTGAACGCCGCGACCGGCGTGTACGAGGACCTGCTGGCCGCGGGCGTCAACGACCCGGTCAAGGTCACCCGCTCCGCCCTGCAGAACGCGGCGTCCATCGCGGCGCTGTTCCTCACCACCGAGGCGGTCGTCGCCGACAAGCCCGAGAAGGCCGCTCCGGCCGGCCCGGGTGCCGACGGCGGCATGGGCGGCATGGACTTCTGAGCCACGCCGCGCGCGGGCGCTGAGCCGCCCGCACCCGCACGACGACGGGCCGGTCACCCTCCGGGTGGCCGGCCCGTCGGCGCGTCC
>JAPSIJ010000111.1 GCA_031178805.1 Cellulomonas sp.
GCGGTGATCCGGAACACCTTGAGCAGCCGCTCCGAGTCGATCACCAGCTGCAGCCGGCCGTCGAGCCCGCGGACGCGCTTGAGCACGCCCACCAGCAGCCCCAGGCCGGTCGAGTCCATGAACCGCACCTGGGTGAGGTCGACGACGAGGTCGACGTGCCCCGCGTCCACCAGTCCGGTGAGCTTCTCCCGCAGCGCGGGCGCCGTGTACACATCGATCTCGCCGGTGACGTCGACGACCGTCCTGCCGTCGACCGTCCTGCTGGCCACGCTCACGTCCACCCGAGCTCCCTCCGCCTGAGGAGCATTCAAACAGACCGCGCGCCCGGCGTCGGCGTGTCCCCCGCCACGTGCCCGTCGCCGGGACCCCCGTGGCGGCGGGCGAGCGCGAGCGCGGCGCGGTACTCGTCGGTGGTCCCGTCGGGGCGCACGGTCTGCAGGACGTGGTCGCGGACGCCCAGGTCGGCGAGGGTGCGGGACAGGTCGGCGACGTCCTGCGGACCGAGCACGGTGGGGTCCACGGTGGTGCGCACCTGGACGTCCACGCCGGACTCCAGCACCAGCCGGAGCGAGGTGAACGCCTGGCCGGCGGAGGTCGTCGGACCCCCCGTCCGGGTGATCGCCCGGTACAGGTGGACGGGCGCCTTCACGTCCAGCCCCACCCAGTCGAGGTCCGGCAGCAGGGCCGCGAGCCGCCGCGGGTACGCCCCGCCGGTGTGCAGGCCGACCGCGAACCCCGCCGCCCGCACCTCGCGCACGGCGGCCGGCAGGGCCGCCTGCCGGGTCGGCTCGCCGCCGGAGAACACCACCCCGTCCAGCAGCCCGACCCGGCGCGCGAGCAGGGCCCGGACCCGCGCCCACGGGACCACGCCCGGGGTGCGCGGGTCGAGGATCGCCGCGTTGTGGCAGTACGTGCACCGCCACGGGCAGCCCTGCAGGAACGCGGTCGCGACGATGCGCCCGGGCCAGTCGACCGTGGACGTCGGCACGAGCCCGGCGATCGCCAGGTCGTCCGCGGCGGTGCCGCGCATCAGACCGCCACGGGCTCGCGGAACGGCGTGCGCTCCGCGTGCTCGCCCCGCTTGCCGATGTTGAACGAGCTGACCGGGCGGAAGTAGCCCATCACCCGGGTCCAGACCTCGCAGACCACGGGCTCCGCGTCCGCGCCGCGGTCGGCTGCGCAGCGGTCGCAGGTCGGGTGCTCGCCCGCCAGGTAGCCGTGCACCGGGCAGATCGAGAACGTCGGCGTGATGGTCAGGTAGGGCAGCGAGAACCGGCTCAGGGAGCGGCGCACCAGCTCGCGGCACGCGGCCGCGCTGGAGATCCGCTCGGACATGTACAGGTGCAGCACCGTGCCGCCGGTGTACTTGCGCTGCAGCTCGTCCTGCCGCTCCAGCGCCTCGAACGGGTCGTCGGTGAACCCGACCGGGAGCTGCGAGGAGTTCGTGTAGTACGGGTTCTCCGGGGTGCCGGCCTGCAGGATGTCCGGCCAGCGCTTCCGGTCCTCCTTGGCGAACCGGTACGTGGTGCCCTCCGCCGGCGTGGCCTCGAGGTTGTACAGGTGCCCGGTCCGCTCCTGGACCTCCACCATGCGGGCGCGCACGTGGTCGAGCAGCCGGACCGCCAGGGCGTGCCCCTCGTGCGAGGTGATGTCGTGGGCGTCGCCGGTGAAGTTCCGGATCATCTCGTTGATCCCGTTGACGCCGATCGTCGAGAAGTGGTTGTCCAGCGTGCCGAGGTACCGCTTCGTGTAGGGGAACAGGCCCTCGTCGATGTACCGCTGGATGACCTCGCGCTTGAGCTCGAGGGAGGTGACCGCGAGGTCGACCAGCTCGTCGAGCCGGCGGAGCAGCGCCGCCTCGTCGCCGGAGTACCGGTAGCCGAGCCGCGCGCAGTTGACCGTCACGACGCCCAGGGAGCCGGTCTGCTCGGCCGAGCCGAACAGGCCGTTGCCGCGCTTGAGCAGCTCGCGCAGGTCGAGCTGCAGCCGGCAGCACATGGACCGCACGTCGCCGGGGTTCATGTCGGAGTTGATGAAGTTCTGGAAGTACGGCAGCCCGTACTTGGCGGTCATCGCGAACAGCCGCTCGGCGTTCTCCGACTCCCAGGGGAAGTCCGCGGTGATGTTGTACGTGGGGATCGGGAAGGTGAACACCCGCCCCGAGGCGTCCCCCTCGGTCATCACCTCCATGTAGGCGCGGTTGAGCATGTCCATCTCGGCCTGGAGGTCGCCGTAGGTGAAGTCGACGGGCTCGCCGGCGACGAACGGCACGTCGTCGCGCAGGTCCGCGGGGCAGGTCCAGTCGAACGTCAGGTTGGTGAACGGCGTCTGGGTGCCCCACCGGGACGGCACGTTGAGGTTGTAGACCAGCTCCTGGATGCCCTGCCGCACCTGGTCGTAGCTCAGGCCGTCCAGGCGCACGAACGGCGCCATGTAGGTGTCGAACGAGCTGAACGCCTGCGCGCCCGCCCACTCGTTCTGCATCGTGCCCAGGAAGTTGACGATCTGCCCGATCGCCGAGGAGAAGTGCTTCGGCGCCGTCGCCTCGACCTTGCCCGGCACGCCGTTCAGCCCCTCCTGCAGCAGGGTGCGCAGCGACCACCCGGCGCAGTAGCCGCTCAGCATGTCGAGGTCGTGGATGTGCAGGTCGCCCTCGCGGTGCGCGCGGCCGACGGCCTCGGGGTACACGTGGCTCAGCCAGTAGTTGGCGACGACCTTGCCCGCGGTGTTGAGGATCAGCCCGCCGAGCGAGTAGCCCTGGTTCGCGTTGGCGTTCACCCGCCAGTCGCTGCGCTGCAGGTACTCGTCGATGGACGAGCCGACCTCGACGACGGGCGAGTTCTCCATGGGGCATGCCTTTCGACTGGATGTGGGTCGCCGCCCGCCCCGGCACGCCGTGCCACTACATGTGGTGGTCCGTCGGCCGTGCGGCAACAAGATGTGACAGTTCTATGCCGCCGCCGGCGCGCAGCCGGGGACCTTCGTCCCGCCGTCCGGGCCCTCGGCGGTCGTCACCGGCGGCATCGCGCCGGCCGCTCCCCCGGACGCCCGGCGTGTCGCTCCGCACCGGGCCGGCGGTGCGGTCAGCCGGCCGGGGAGAGCAGCACCGCGTCGCCCGGGCGGAGCTGCGCCGCCACGTCGCGGGAGCGCGCGTCGAGGACCCCCAGGACCGGGTACCCGCCCGTGACCGGGTGGTCGGCGCCGAACACCACCGGCCGGCCGTCGGGCGGCACCTGCACGGCGCCCGGCACGAGCGGCTCCGACGGCAGCTCGCCGCGGTCGAGCCGCGGGACCACGGGTCCGTCCAGCCGGAGCGCGACGCGGTCGGACGCGGGGGTCACCCGGCCCACGGTGCCGGAGACGGCGGCCAGCGCGCCGGCCGGGAACCAGTCCGGCCGCGGCCCCGGGAGCACGCGCAGCACCGCGGGGTCGGACCACGCGCGGGGCGGCTCCGGCCAGGGCTGGGCGGCGGCCACCACGTCGGTGCCGACCGGGAGCACGTCGCCGGCCGCGAGCGGCGCCGGCCCCAGGTCGGCGAGCCGGTCGGAGGCCCGGGAGCCGAGCACCGCGGGCACCGCGACGCCGCCCCGCACCGCGACGTACAGCCGCAGGCCGCGCACGGCGTGCCCGGTGCGCAGCACGCCGCCGGGCCGCACGCGGGTGGCGGTGTGCGGGGCGACGGGCACGTCGTCGACCCAGGCCGGCACCTCGGCGCCCGCGAGCGCGACGACGCCGCCGGCCGGCAGGCGCAGCTCCACGCCGCCGAGCAGCACCTCGAGGCCCGCGGCACCGGGGCCGTTGCCGACGAGCCGGTTCGCGAGCCGGAGCGCCCCGGCGTCGGCCGCGCCGGACCGGCCCACGCCGACGGCGGCCAGGCCAGGCCGACCGCGGTCCTGGACGAGGGTGAGCACGCCGGGGGCGAGGACCTCGAGGACCGCGCTGGACCCGGCCGGTGGATGCGGTGGGGCGCCGTCCCGCGCGGGGCTCGGTCCGGGGCGGGCGGGGGCCGAGGCACCGAGCCCAGTGGTGGCCGCCGGTGCTGTGGGGCGGTCGGCGGCCACCGGGACGAACCGCACCCGGGTGCCGGGCCGCAGCAGCGCGGGCGGGTCGCGGTCCACGTCGAACAGCGGCACGTCGCAGGTGCCGAGCAGCATCCAGCCGCCGGGCGTGGCCCGCGGGTAGACCGCGGCGAACTCCCCCGCGACGGCGACCGCTCCGCGGGGCACGCGCTCGCGCGGCGTGGGGCGTCGCGGGACGTGCAGCGCCGGGTCCAGGCCGGTCAGGTAGGCGAACCCCGGCACGAAGCCGCCGAACGCGACCGTGTACGGGCCGCCCGCGTGCCGCCGGACGACCTCGTCCTCGTCGAGCCCCGTCAGCCGTGCCACCTCCGCCAGGTCGGCGCCGTCGTAGCGCACCGGCAGCAGCACGGGCTCCGCGTCGTCGTCGCCCGACGCCGCGCGGTCGGCGCCGGCCGCGGCGCGCGCGGCCCGCTCGGCCACGTCGGCGCGGGCGGCGGTCGCCTGCGCCGGTGACGCGCACCGGACCAGGAGGGTCCGCGCCGCCGGCACCAGGTCGACGGTGCCCGCCGGCGGCCCGGCGCGGAGCGCGGCGTCCAGGGCCCGCACGGCGGCGAGGTCCGGGAGGTCGACCAGCAGGGCGTCCTCGCCGTAGGGCACCACGCGCACGGCGGCGGCCGGGCCGGTCCCCTCCCCGTTCACCGCGAGCTCACCGCGCCGGCCCGGGTGCCGCCGGGCGCACCGCGACGCCGGCGGCCTCCAGGGCGGCCCGGACGGCGCGGGCGACCGGCACCGCGCCGGGGGTGTCCGAGTGCACGCACAGCGACGCGGCGTCGACCGGGACGAGCGTGCCGTCCACGGCGACCACGACGCCGTCGCGCGCCAGCCGCACGGCGCGCTCCGCGGCGGCGGCGGGGTCGGTGACCAGCGCCCCCTCGCGGCCCCGGGGCACGAGCGTGCCGTCGGCGAGGTACCCCCGGTCCGCGAACGCCTCGGTCACCGTGGGCAGCCCCGCCCCGGCCGCGTGCCGCAGCACCGCGGACCCCGGCAGCCCGACCACCGCGAGCGCCGGGTCCACGCCGGCGATCCCGGCGACGACCGCGGCGGCCTGCTCCTCGTCGTGCACCACCCGGTTGTAGAGCGCGCCGTGCGGCTTCACGTAGCCGACCTCGGCCCCCACCGTGCGGGCGACCGCCTGCAGCGCGCCCACCTGGTACGCCACCTCCGCCGCGAGCACGCCCGGCGGCACGTCCAGCCGGCGCCGCCCGAAGCCCACGAGGTCCCGGTAGCCGACGTGCGCCCCGACGGCGACGCCCCGGGAGAGCGCCGTCGCGCAGCGGGCCGCCATGATCGCCGGGTCGCCGGCGTGGAAGCCGCAGGCCACGTTCGCGCTGCTGACCACGGCGAGCAGCGCGTCGTCGGCGCCCGGGTCGCCGAGGGACCAGGGCCCGTAGCCCTCGCCGAGGTCGCAGTTCAGGTCGATGTGCGTCGCCACGTGCCCATCCTGCCGCCCGGAGGGGCGAGGATGGTGGGGTGGTGGAGACCGGTGAGCTGCTGGACGTGCTGCTCGCCGGCGGGCGCCGCGCCGACCGGCTCACCCACGTGCGCCACCTGCCCGCCCGCGCCGGCACCCCGGTGGACTGGCCGGACTGGGCGGACGCGGACCTGGTCGCCGGGTACCGGGCGCTCGGCGTGGAGCGGCCGTGGCGGCACCAGGCCGAGGCCGCGGACGCCGCCTGGTCCGGCCGGCACACCGTGCTGTCGACGTCCACGGGCTCCGGCAAGTCGCTCGCCTTCTGGCTGCCGTCGCTGTCCGCCGTGCGCGCGCAGGCCGCCGCCCGGACGCTCGACCCCGGCCGGATCGAGACGGTGACCCGCCGCGGCGCGGTGCTCTACCTGTGCCCGACCAAGGCGCTCGCCGCGGACCAGCGGCACGCCCTCGACCGGGTGCTGACCTCGGCCCGGGTGCGCGACGTCCGGGTGTCCACGTGTGACGGCGACACCCCGCAGGAGGAGCGGCGCTGGGTGCAGGAGCACGCCGACGTCGTGCTGACCAACCCCGACTTCCTGCACTTCGCCCTGCTCCCCCAGCACCGGCGGTGGGCCCGGCTGCTCGGGTCGCTGCGGTACGTCGTGCTGGACGAGTGCCACGCGTTCCGCGGCGTGTTCGGCGCGCACGTCGCGGCCGTGCTGCGGCGGCTGCGCCGGGTCGCGGGCACCTACGGCGCGGACCCGGTGTTCCTGCTCGCGTCCGCGACCACCGCCGAGCCCGCCGCGAGCGCCGCGCGGCTCATCGGGGTCCGCCCGGACGAGGTCGTCTCCGTCGCCGACGACGCCTCGCCCGCCGGGCGCAAGACCGTGGCCCTGTGGCAGCCGCCGGAGGTCGGCCCCGCCGAGGGCCCGTGGAGCGGTCTGCTGCCCGAGGACGACCCGTGGGCGCTGCCGCTGGACGAGCCGCCCGTGGACGTCGACCGCGCCGGGGCGGGGGGCGACGCCGCGGCGGGCGGGGCCGCCGGGGGCGACGGCGCGGTGGAAGGCGACGGCGCGGTGGCGGGCGACGGCACGGTGCCCGACGACCCCGACGCCCGGTCCGCCGCGCCCGCGCCGGGGCCGGACGCCGGGTCGGTGGGACCGAGCCGGGAGGGCTCGGGGCCGCTGGGCACCGGCGAGGACCTGGTGGCGGACGACCCGGACCGGCCCCGGCGCTCGGCGACGGCGGAGGTCGCCGACCTGCTCGCCGACCTGACGGCGGCGGGCGCCCGGACGCTGGCGTTCACCCGGTCCCGGCGCGCGGCCGAGTCGGTCGCCACGGTGACCCGCGAGCACCTGCGGGAGGTCGACCCCGAGCTGGCCGCCACCGTCGCCGCGTACCGCGGCGGGTACCTGCCCGAGGAGCGCCGTGCTCTGGAGCAGGCGATCCGCACCGGTCGGCTCCTCGCGCTCGCGACGACGAACGCCCTCGAGCTGGGGGTCGACATCTCGGGGCTCGACGCCGTGGTGATCGCCGGCTGGCCCGGCACGCGGGTGTCGCTGTGGCAGCAGGCGGGCCGCGCCGGGCGCGCG
>JAPSIJ010000112.1 GCA_031178805.1 Cellulomonas sp.
TCGCGGTGCTGGAGGAGGTCGTCGCGGCCGGCCGGGACACCGGCACCCTCGTCGTGGTGGACGCCAAGCGCGGCGACATCGGCTCGACGATGGGCGCGTACGCGGACGCCTACCTGCGGGACGGCTCGCCGCTGGCCGGCGACGCGCTGACCGTGTCGCCGTACCTGGGCTTCGGCTCCCTGGCCCCGGCCGTCGAGGCGGCCGCGGCCACCGGGCGCGGGCTGTTCGTGCTCGCGCTGACGTCCAACCCCGAGGGCCCGGCCGTGCAGCACGCCCGGGACGTCGAGGGCGTGGCCGTCGCCGCGCGGGTCGCGCGGGAGGCCGGCGCCGCCAACGCCGCCGAGCTGGCGCCGGGCGGCGCGGGCGCCGGCGGGCCGCTGGGCTCCGTCGGCCTCGTCGTCGGCGCGACCACCGGCGACGCCGCGGCCCGGCTGGAGCTGGACCTCGCCGCCGTCCGCGGCCCGCTGCTGGCGCCCGGCGTCGGCGCCCAGGGCGCGGGGCCCGCCGAGCTCGCGGCCGTCTTCGGCGCGGCCCGGTCGGCCGTGCTGGCGTCGTCCTCGCGCGGGGTGCTCGCCGCGGGCCCCGGCACCGCCGCCCTGCGGGACGCGGCCCGGGCGGCCGCCGACGCCGCGGGCGCGGCGCTGGGGTGAGCCGGCGGCTGGTTGCCGCGGGCGACGGCCCGGGCCCGGGCGCGGGCCGACACGCTGCCGGAACGTGCCGCATCCGCCATCCCGTGCCATCCTCGGGAGATGGGGTCCTCGGCAGTCCGGCGCGACGTCGCGACGGGGTCGTCGGACCACGTACGTTTCACACCCTGCCTCCCGACAGTGACGAGAAGGTGACTCACGTGGCACTTCCGACTCTCACCCCCGAGCAGCGCGCCGCGGCCCTGGAGAAGGCCGCCGCCGCCCGCCAGGCCCGTGCGGAGGTCAAGAACCGCCTCAAGTACTCCCAGGGCTCGCTGTCCGAGGTGATCGCCCAGGGGCAGAAGGACGAGACCATCGGCAAGCTCAAGGTCCTCGCCCTGCTCGAGTCGCTCCCCGGAGTGGGTAAGGTCAAGGCGCGCCAGATCATCTCCGAGATCGGCATCTCGGAGACGCGCCGCGTGCGAGGCCTCGGGCCGCACCAGGTGAAGGCGCTCGTCGACCGGTTCGGGTGAGCCGGCGGCACGTCCCGTCCCCGGCCCCGAGGGGTCGTACAACTCCAGGAGCACCGAAGCGCATGACGACGCCGCGCGCCCGGCTGACCGTTCTCGCCGGACCGACCGCCGTCGGCAAGGGCACCGTGTCCGCCGACCTCCGAGCCCGGTACCCGCAGGTCTGGCTGTCGGTCTCGGCCACGACCCGCCCGCCGCGGCCGGGGGAGGTCGACGGGGTGCACTACCACTTCGTCACGCCCGAGGAGTTCGACGCGATGGTCGAGGGCGGCGAGCTGCTCGAGTGGGCCGTCGTGCACGGCCGGAACCGCTACGGCACCCCCCGGCGACCCGTCGAGGAGCGGCTGGCCGCCGGGGAGCCCGCGCTGCTGGAGATCGACCTGCAGGGCGCCCGCCAGGTGCGGCGGACCATGCCCGAGGCGCAGTTCGTCTTCCTGGCGCCGCCGTCGATGGAGGAGCTCGTGCGCCGGCTGGTCGGGCGGGGCACCGAGGACGCCGAGGAGCGCGCCCGCCGGCTGCAGACCGCCGAGGTCGAGATGGCCGCCGAGCCGGAGTTCGACCACGTCGTGGTGAACGACGACGTGCGGCGCGCCACCGACGAGCTGGTCGCCCTGATGGGGCTGCCGGTCGCGGTAGACTGACCGGCAGACTTCTCCGTCCCCCCTTCCTCGACCAACGGGAGCCACCGTGTCCGGAACCGTCGCCGAGCCCATCGGCATCACCGACCCGCCGATCGACCGCCTGCTCGAGCGCGCCGACTCCAAGTACGCGCTGGTCATCTACTCGGCCAAGCGCGCGCGCCAGATCAACGCCTACTACTCGCAGCTCAACGAGGGCCTGCTCGAGTACGTCGGCCCGCTGGTGGAGACCCGCCCGCAGGAGAAGCCGCTGTCCATCGCGATGCGCGAGATCGACGCGGGCCTGCTGACGGTCACCGCGAACGAGGCCTGAGACCGGTCCCGACGTGCGCGTCGTCCTCGGCGTGGCCGGCGGCATCGCCGCGTACAAGGCCGCGCACGTCCTGCGCGCGCTGACCGAGGCGGGGCACGACGTCCGCGTCGTGCCCACCCGCGCGGCGCTGGAGTTCGTCGGCCGCGCCACCTGGGAGGCGCTGTCCGGCCACCCGGTCACGTCCGAGGTCTTCGACGACGTCCCCGAGGTCGCGCACGTCCGGCTGGGCCGGACGGCCGACCTCGTCGTCGTCGCCCCCGCCACGGCGGACCTGCTCGCGCGGGCCGCCGGCGGGCGCGCGGACGACCTGCTGACGGCGACGCTGCTCACGGCCACCTGCCCGGTGCTGATGGCGCCCGCCATGCACACCGAGATGTGGCAGCACCCCGCCACCCGCGCGAACGTGGCCACGCTGCGTGAGCGCGGCGTCCACGTCCTCGACCCCGACTCCGGCCGGCTCACCGGCGCGGACAGCGGGCCGGGCCGGCTCCCCGAGCCCGACGCGATCGCCGCCGCCGCGCTCGCCCTGGTCGACGCCGAGGGCAAGCCCCGCGCCCAGGACCTCGCCGGCCGCGCCGTCGTGGTCTCCGCCGGGGGCACCCGCGAGCCGCTCGACCCCGTGCGGTTCCTCGGCAACCGCTCCTCGGGCCGGCAGGGCGTCGCCCTCGCGCGGACCGCGCAGGCGCGCGGGGCCCGCGTCACGCTCGTCGCCGCGAACCTCACCGTCCCGCCGCCGGCCGGCGTCCAGGTCGTGGCCGTGGAGACCACCGCCGAGCTCCAGGACGCCGTGCGCACCGCCGCCGCGGCCGCCGACGTGGTGGTCATGGCCGCCGCCGTCGCCGACTTCCGGCCCGCCACCGGCTCCGCGCACAAGATCAAGAAGCAGGCCGACGGCGCCGTCCCGCCGCTCGCCCTCGTGCAGAACCCCGACGTGCTCGCCGGGCTGGTCGCCGACCCGCCGCGGACCGACGGGGGCCGGCAGGTCGTCGTCGGGTTCGCCGCCGAGACCGGCGACGCCGAGGGCGACGTCCTCGCGCACGGCCGGGCGAAGGCCCGCCGCAAGGGCGCCGACCTGCTCGCGGTCAACGCCGTGGGCGCGGGGCTCGGCTTCGGGACCGCGGACAACGCCGTCACCCTGCTCGACGGGCGCGGCGAGACCGTGGGCACCGTCGCGGGGAGCAAGGACGCCGTCGCGGACGGGATCTGGGACGCCGTCGTGGCGCGGCTGGCGGACTGACCGGGGTTCGCCAGTAGCCTGTGCGCATGACGAATGCCGACCTGCGCCTGTTCACGTCCGAGTCCGTCACGGAGGGGCACCCGGACAAGGTCTGCGACCAGATCTCCGACGCCATCCTGGACGCGATCCTCGAGCAGGACCCCACCGCGCGCGTGGCGGTCGAGACGATGGTCACCACCGGCCTGGTGCACGTCGCCGGCGAGGTGACCACCAGCGCCTACGTCGAGATCCCGCAGATCGTCCGCGAGGTCGTCCGGGGCATCGGCTACACGTCCTCGGAGATCGGCTTCGACGGCGACTCCTGCGGCGTCTCCGTCTCGATCGGCGCCCAGTCGCCCGACATCGCGCAGGGCGTCGACAAGGCGCTGGAGTCCCGGCAGGACGCCGAGGACCACGACCCGCTCGACCTGCAGGGCGCGGGCGACCAGGGCCTGATGTTCGGCTACGCCTCCGACGACACCGACAGCCTGCTGCCGCTGCCGATCTGGCTCTCGCACCGCCTCGCGGAGCGCCTGGCGGCCGTGCGCAAGGAGGGTGTCGTCCCCGACCTGCGCCCCGACGGCAAGACCCAGGTCACCGTCGGCTACGAGGGCGACCGCGCGGTCCGCCTCGACACCGTGGTGCTCTCCACCCAGCACGGCCCGGGCGTGCAGCTCGAGACCCAGCTCGCCCCGGCGATCGCCGAGCACGTCGTCGCCCCGGTGCTGGCCGAGGCCGGCCTGGACCTCGACACGAGCGACTACCGGCTGCTGGTCAACCCGACCGGCCAGTTCGTCGTCGGCGGCCCCCAGGGCGACGCCGGCCTCACCGGCCGGAAGATCATCGTCGACACCTACGGCGGCATGGCCCGGCACGGCGGCGGCGCGTTCTCCGGCAAGGACCCGTCGAAGGTCGACCGCTCCGCCGCGTACGCCATGCGCTGGGTCGCCAAGAACGTGGTCGCCGCGGGCCTGGCCCGCCGCTGCGAGGTCCAGGTCGCCTACGCGATCGGCAAGGCGCACCCCGTCGGCCTGTACGTCGAGACGTTCGGCACCGGCACCGTGCCCGTCGAGCAGCTGACCGAGGCCATCCGCGAGGTGTTCGACCTGCGCCCGGCCGCGATCATCCGCGACCTCGACCTGCTACGGCCGATCTACCGCAAGACCGCCGCGTACGGGCACTTCGGCCGCCCGCTGCCCGAGTTCACCTGGGAGCGCACGGACCGCGTGGACGCGCTGCGCGCCGCGCTGGCCTGAGCGCCCGGGTGACGGCGGGCGCGACCGGGACGCCCGAGCAGCCGACGCTGCTCGGGCTCGACGCGCCCGCCCGCCCGCGGCGGCGCGCCCGCGCGCGGGACGTCGACGTCGAGCCCGCCGCCGACCTGCCGGTCGCGCGGGTCGCCGTCGAGCTGTCCCCGCCGCACCTCGACCGGCCGTTCGAGTACCTCGTGCCCGCCACGATGGCCGGCACCGCGCTGCCGGGCACCCGGGTCAAGGTGCGGTTCGGCACCCAGGACGTCGACGGGTACGTGCTCGACCGGGTCGCCGAGGCCGACCACGACGGCGCCCTCGTGCCGCTGCGCCGCGTCGTCTCGCCCGAGCCGGTGCTCACGCCGGCCGTGGCGCGGCTCGCCCGCGCCGTGGCGGACCGGTACGCCGGGACGCTGGCGGACGTGCTCCGGCTCGCCGTGCCGCCCCGGCACGCCCGGACCGAGGGCGAGGTGCCGCCGGCGGCCGGCGGACCGGAGCCGGACGAGGGCGACGGGACGGGGACCCCGGTCGGTGCCGCCGCGCCGGAGCAGGCCGCGGGCGCGCCCGAGGGCCCCGCGTGGGCGCCGTACCGCGGGGGCCCCGCGTTCCTCGCGCACCTCGCCGACGGCGGTGCGCCGCGGGCGGCGTGGTCGGCCCTGCCCGGGCCGGCGGAGGAGCGCTGGCCCGACGCCGTCGCCCAGGCGGTCGCCGCCACCCTCGCCGGCGGCCGGGGCGCCCTGGTGGTCGTGCCGGACGCCCGCGACGTCGACCGGGTGTGCGCCGCGCTGGTGGCGGCGGGCGTCCCCGCCTGGCAGCCGGACGCCGCCGGCGCGAGCCACGTGCGGCTGATGGCCGACGACGGCCCCGCGCGCCGCTACCGCGCCTACCTCGCGGCGCTGCGGGGGCACGCGCGCGTCGTGGTCGGCACGCGGGCGGCGGCGTTCGCGCCGGTGCGGCACCTGGGCCTGGCGGTGTGCTGGGACGACGGCGACGACCTGCACGCCGAGCCGCGCGCCCCGTACCCGCACGTGCGGGAGGTGCTCGCGCTGCGGTCCGAGCTGGAGGGCTGCGGGCTGCTGCTCGCCGCGCACAGCCGGTCCGTCGAGGTGCAGGCCCTGGTGGAGTCCGGCTGGGCGCGCGCCGTGGCCGCCGAGCGCGACGTCGTGCGCGCCCGCGCGCCGCGGGTCCGGGCGCTGACCAGCGTCGAGCTCGCCCGCGAGGGCGCCGCGGCCGCCGCCCGGCTGCCCGGCGAGGCGTGGCGGACCATCCGGGACCGGCTGGCCGACGGCCCGGTGCTGGTGCAGGTGCCGCGCGCCGGCTACCTGCCCGCCGTCGCGTGCGCCAGGTGCCGGCAGGTCGCCCGGTGCACGCACTGCCACGGGCCCCTGCAGCTGGACGCCGGGGACGCGACTGCGCAGTGCCGGTGGTGCGGCCGGCTCGCGACGCAGTGGCGGTGCGACGCCTGCGGGAACGGCACCTTCCGGTCCGTCGCCGTGGGGTCCGACCGCACCGCCGAGGAGCTGGGCCGCGCGTTCACCGGCGTCACCGTCCGGACGTCGGGCGCGCGGTCGTCCGGCGGCGTGCTCGCCGAGGTGCCCGACCGGCCCGCGCTCGTGGTGTCCACGATCGGCGCCGAGCCCGTGGCGCCCGGGGGGTACGCGGCGGCGGTGCTGCTGGACGCCGCGGTGAGCACCGCGTCCACCGCGCTGCGCGCCACCGAGGACGCCCTGCGCCGGTGGCTCGCGGCGGCCGCGCTCGTCCGGTCCGCCCGGGACGGCGGGGTCGTGCTGCTCGTCGGGGACGCCGCCGACCGGCCGACCCAGGCGCTGGTGCGGTGGGACCCGGCCGGGCTCGCCGCCCGCGAGCTCGCCGACCGCGCCGAGGTCGGCCTGCCGCCCGTCGTGCGGGTCGCCGAGCTCACCGGCACCCGGGAGGTCGTCGCCGCGGTGCTCGCCCGGCTGGAGCTGCCGGCGGACGGGGACGTGCTCGGCCCCGTCCCGCTGCCCGAGCCGCTCGGCCCGGGCGCCGTCCAGGAGTCGCTCGACCCGCCCGTGCGCGCGCTGGTCCGCGTCCCCGTCGCCCACGGCCGGGCCCTGGCCCGGTCGCTGGCCGCGGCCCTCGCCGTGCGCAGCGCCCGCCGGGAGGGCGGCTCGCTGCGGGTGCGGCTCGACCCGGAGGAGATGCTGTGACCCCGGCCGTCACCGCGGTGGTGTTCGACCTCGGCAACGTGCTCGTGCACTGGGACCCCGCCGGGCCGTTCGCGGGCCGGCTCGACGACGCGCAGCTGCGCCGGTTCTTCGCCGACGTCGACTTCCCGGCGCTGAACCACGCCCAGGACGCCGGCCGCCCCTGGGCCGACGCCCGCGCCGAGGTGGCCCGGCGGCACCCGCAGCACGTGGCCGCGCTCGACCGGTACGTCGAGCGGTTCGCCGACGCCCTGCCGGGTCCGGTGCCCGGCAGCGC
>JAPSIJ010000004.1 GCA_031178805.1 Cellulomonas sp.
GCCGCGGCGAGCACCTGCGCCGGCATCGACACCGGCAGCGACATGTCGGTGTCCGTGTCCCGCAGCGTGAGGAACGCGATGCCGGCGCCCGGGCGGCGGTTGAGCTGGACGACCTGGCCCTCGACCCACAGCGGCGACATCTTGGCGACGTAGTCCGCGATCTTCGCGGACAGCAGCCGCACCGGCCACGGGCGCTCGGGGGTGGTCTCGATCGCCCGGGCGGGCAGGTCCGCGGGGGCGGTGGGGGAGGACTGCTGCACGCCCCCACCCTGCCACGCGCCGCCGACCTAGACTGGCCCGGTGACCGTCGCCACCGAGCCGGGCGCGGCCCCCACGGGGCGGCGCGTGCTCCTGGCCGCCCCGCGCGGGTACTGCGCCGGCGTCGACCGGGCGGTCGTGGCCGTCGAGCAGGCGCTGGAGCACTACGGCGCCCCGGTGTACGTCCGCAAGGAGATCGTGCACAACCGGCACGTCGTGGACACGCTCGCCGCCCGCGGCGCCGTGTTCGTCGAGGAGACCGACGAGGTGCCGGAGGGCGCCCGGCTGGTGTTCTCCGCGCACGGGGTGTCGCCCGCGGTGCGCGCCGCGGCCGAGGCCCGCTCCCTGCGCACGATCGACGCGACCTGCCCGCTGGTCACCAAGGTGCACCGGGAGGCCGTGCGGTTCGCCGCCGACGACCTCGACATCCTGCTGATCGGCCACCCGGGGCACGAGGAGGTCGAGGGGACGCAGGGCGAGGCGCCCGAGCACGTGCAGGTCGTCGCGTCGCCGGACGCGGTCGACGGCGTGGTGGTGCGGGACGAGAGCCGCGTGGTGTGGATCTCGCAGACCACGCTCTCCGTGGACGAGACGATGGAGACGGTCCGGCGGCTGCGCGAGCGGTTCCCGCTGCTGCAGGACCCGCCCAGCGACGACATCTGCTACGCCACGCAGAACCGGCAGGTGGCGGTGAAGAAGCTGGCGCCGGAGTGCGACGTGGTGATCACCGTCGGCTCGGCGAACTCGTCGAACTCCGTGCGGCTGGTCGAGGTGGCCCTGGAGTGGGGCGCGCGGGCGTCGTACCGGGTGGACACCGCGGCGCAGGTGGATCCGGCGTGGCTGGCGGGCGCCCGGACGGTCGGCGTGACGTCGGGCGCGTCGGTGCCGGAGATCCTGGTGCGCGACGTGCTGGACCTGCTGGCCGCGCACGGCTTCGGGGACGTCGAGGAGGTGCGCACGGCGACCGAGGACCTGATGTTCTCGCTGCCGCGCGAGCTGCGCGCGGACCTGCGGGCGGCCGGCGGCGAGGACCCGCGCCCGCGCCGGGAGCACCGCCGCGACCTGTCGGTCCGCCCCGTCTGACCGGACCGCGCCGCCGACCCGTCCGCCCTGCTGCCCCGTCCGCCGACCCCCGCCCGGTCAGCCCTCCGGCAGCGCGTCCCCGCGGCCGGGGTCGCCGAGCACGGCCTCGTCCAGCGACCCCAGCGCGTCCGCCCGCCGCCGTCCCGTGCCCGGCGCGGCGGGCCCGTCGCCGTCGAGGCCGACGACCCGCTCGGACTCCCAGGCGACGAGCTCGGGCGCGGTGACCACGGACAGCCGCCGCTCGACGGACGGCGGCGTGGCGAGGTCGGCGTCCACCACGTGCAGGTCGGCGAACTTCCGGGCGCTCACCAGCACCCGGGACTCCAGGGACGCGACCGACTGGTTGTAGGCGGTGGCCGCGGAGTCGATCGCCCGGCCGACCTTGGACAGGTGGCCGCCGAGCGTCGCGATCCGGCCGTGCAGCTCCTTGCCGAGGTCGAGCACCGCCTGGGCGTTCGCGGCGAGCGCGTCCTGCCGCCAGGCGTAGGCCACCGTCCGCAGCAGCGCGAGCAGCGTCATCGGCGTCGCGATCACCACGTCCTTCTCGAACGCGCGCTCCACGATGCCCGGGTCGACGTCGAGGGCCGCGTGCAGGAACGCCTCGGCGGGCACGAACATCACCACGAACTCCGGCGCGGGGCTGAACTGGTCCCAGTACCGCTTGGCGGAGAGCTGGTCGACGTGCGCGCGCAGGTGCCGGGCGTGGGCGGCGAGCCGCCGCTCCCGCTCGGCGGGATCCGTGGCCTCGGCGGCCTCCAGGAACCCGAGGAACGCCACCTTCGCGTCCACCACCACCCGCTTGCCGCCGGCCAGGTGCACCACCATGTCGGGGCGCAGCATGCCGTCGTCGGTGCGGACCTGGTCCTGCTCGGCGAAGTCGACGTGCGGCAGCATCCCCGCGGCCTCGACCACCCGCCGCAGCTGCACCTCGCCCCACCGGCCGCGGACCTGCGAGGAGCGCAGCGACGTCACGAGCTGCTGGGTCTGCTCGCGCAGCCGCCCGGCCTCCTCGCGCATCTGCCGGACCTGCTCGCCGAGCGCCGCGTCGCCCTGCAGCCGCGCCTGCTCGGCGGTGCGCAGCTCGGTGCGGACCGCGTCGAGCGTGCGGGCGAGCGGGTCGACCAGCGCCCGCACCGCCTGCTCGCGCTGCGCGAGGTCGCCGGACTGCTCCTGGTGCCGGGCGGCGAGGCTCTGGTGCGCGAGCGCGAGGAACTGCTCGCTGCTCTGCGCGAGGGCGTCGGCGGCCAGCGCGCGGAACCGCTCCGCCTGCCGGTCGGCCTCCGGCGCCCCGCCGAGCTCGGCGGCGGTGCGCCAGCGGGCGGCGTCCACCTCCGCAGCGCGGAGCCGGCCCGCGGCGCGCCCGGACGCCGCGAGCCAGCCGAGCACGGCGCCCACGAGGAGCGCCCCGGCGAGTGCTGCTACGAGTCCCAGTCCCATGACCTGGAGATTGCCAGGCGCCACCGACACGCCCGCCCCTATGCTGGCTCGATGACGCCGTCGCCCGTCCCGGCGCACGACCAGCCGGTGCCCCCGCCCGAGGGCGCGCCCGCGCCCGGGCCCGGGTCGAGCCCGTCGGCGAGGCCCGCCGCGCCGCCGCCGGCGCTGGCGATCCAGGGCCTGTGGAAGCGGTTCGGCACCAAGGTCGCCGTCGCGGGCGTGGACCTCGAGGTGCCGACGGGGTCGTTCTACGGCCTGGTCGGCCCGAACGGCGCCGGCAAGACGACGACGCTGTCCATGGCGACCGGCCTGCTGCGCCCGGACTTCGGCCGGGTGCTCGTCCGCGGCCACGACCTGTGGGCGGACCCGCTGCGGGTGAAGGCGCTGCTCGGCGTGCTGCCCGACGGCGTGCGGCTGTTCGACCGGCTCACCGGCGCCCAGCTCGTCACCTACTCCGGGCTGCTGCGCGGGCTGGACCGGGACACCGTGCGGGACCGCACCGCCGACCTGCTGCGCACGTTCGACCTCACCGCCGACGCCGACACCCTGGTCGTCGACTACTCGGCGGGCATGACGAAGAAGATCGCCCTGGCCTGCGCGCTGGTGCACGCCCCGCGGGTGCTGGTGCTGGACGAGCCGTTCGAGGCCGTCGACCCGGTGTCCGCCGCGAACATCCGCGACATCCTGTCCTCGTACGTGGCGAGCGGCGGCACGGTGGTGGTGTCGTCGCACGTGATGGACCTGGTGCAGCGGATGTGCGACCACGTGGCCGTGATCGCCGCCGGCCACGTCCTGGCGCAGGGCACCGTCGCGGAGGTCCGCGGCGAGGCGACGCTGGAGGACCGGTTCGTCGAGCTGGTCGGCGGGCGCCGCACGGAGGGGGCGCTCGCGTGGCTGCGCACCTCGTCCGACTGAAGCTCACGCTGCTGCGCAACGGCCTGCGGCGCAGCGTCTGGCGGCTGGTCGGCCTGCTGCTCGGGGTCGCGTACGCGCTGTCCCTGGTCGGCGCCGCGGTGGTGGGCCTGGTGGTGCTGGGCGCGCAGGACGACCCGGAGCTCGCCCGCACCGTGGTGGTGCTCGGCGGCGTGGTGCTGGTCGCGGGGTGGTGGCTGCTGCCGCTGGTGGCGTTCGGCGTGGACAGCACCCTGGACCCCGAGCGGTTCCGGGTGTTCGCGCTGCGCCGCCGGCACCTGCTCACCGGCCTGACGCTGGCGGGGCTGGTCGGCGTGCCGGGCGTCGCCACGGTGCTGGTCGGCGGGGCGTCGGCGCTGGCCTGGTGGCGGGACCCGGCCGCGCTCGCCGCGGGGGTGCTGGGCGGGGTCCTCGGCGTCGCGGTGTGCGTCGTCGGCTCCCGCGCCGTCACGACCCTGCTGGCCCCGGTCGTCGGCGGCCGCCGGTTCCGCGAGGTGGCCGCGGTGCTCGCCATCGTCCCGCTGATGCTCGCCGGGCCGATCCTGCTGGGGGCGACGGCCGGGCTGGCCGCGGTGGCCGACGCCCTGCCGGAGGTCGCGCGGCTGCTGGGCTGGACGCCGTTCGGCGCGCCGTGGGCGCTGGGCGCGGACGTGGCGGAGGGCGCCTGGGCGGCCGCGGCGGGCAAGGTGCTGGTCTCCCTGGCCACGCTCGCCGTGCTGGTGCTGGTGTGGGACCGCGCGCTCAGCGCCGCGATGGTGCGGCCCGAGGGCGGCGGCGGCCACGTGTCCCGCAGCGCGGGCCTCGGCTTCTTCGGCCGGCTGCCGGCGACCCCGACCGGCGCGGTCGCCGCCCGAGCCCTCACCTACTGGCTGCGCGACTCCCGGTACGCCGCGGCCGTCGCCGTCGTCCCCGTGATGGTGCTGCTGCTGTGGTTCCTCGGCCGCGGCGGCGCCGTGCTGCTCGGCGCGGGCGTCGTGGTGGCCTTCGTCATGGGCTGGTCGCTGTCCACGGACGTCGCGTACGACGACACCGCGTTCTGGACGCACCTCGCGGCGCCGGTCGACGGCCGGGTGGACCGGGCCGGGCGCGCCTACGCCGGGCTCGTGGTCGGCGGCGTGGTCGTGGCGGCGACCGACCTGCTCGTCCTCGGCGTGACGCAGCGCTGGGACGCCGTCCTGCCGGTGGTCGGCATGTCGTTCGGCGTGCTCGCGGTCGGCGTCGGCCTGTCGTCGGTGTACTCGGTGCGCGTCGTGTACCCGGTGCCGAAGCCGGGGGAGAACCCGTTCTCCACGCCGCAGGGCAGCTCGTTCGCGGTGATGCTCAGCCAGACCGCCGGCCTGCTGGTGCTGCTCGCGGTGTGCCTGCCCACGCTCGGCCTCGGCGTGGCCGCCCTGGTCACCGACGTGCTGCTGCTCGACGTCCTCGCGCTGGTCGTGGGCCTGGGGGTCGGGGCCGCCACCGTCGTCGTCGGCATCCGGCTGGGCGCCCGCACCTACGACCGGCGCGCCCCCGAGCTGCTGCAGACCATCCGCTCGTTCGCCTGACCCGCCCCCGCCGCGGCCCCCGGCCCGGGGCGGCGGCACCCGCCGCCCCCTAGGATGGTCGCCCGTGGCACTCACCATCGGCATCGTCGGCCTGCCCAACGTCGGCAAGAGCACGCTCTTCAACGCCCTGACCCGCGCGCAGGTCCTCGCGGCGAACTACCCGTTCGCCACCATCGAGCCGAACGTGGGGGTCGTGCCGCTGCCCGACCCGCGCCTCGCGACGCTCGCGGAGATCTTCGGCAGCGAGCGGATCCTGCCCGCCACGGTGTCGTTCGTCGACATCGCCGGCATCGTCAAGGGCGCCAGCGAGGGGGAGGGGCTCGGCAACAAGTTCCTCGCCAACATCCGCGAGGCGGACGCCATCTGCCAGGTGACGCGCGCCTTCGCCGACCCGGACGTCGTGCACGTCGACGGCCGCGTCTCGCCGCGCGACGACATCGAGACCATCAACACCGAGCTGGTCCTCGCCGACCTCCAGACGCTGGAGAAGGTCGTCCCGCGCCTGGAGAAGGAGGCGCGGATCAAGAAGGGCGAGGCGGCCGCCGAGCTGGCCGCCGCCCAGGCCGCGCAGGCGGTGCTCGAGACCGGGCAGACGCTGTTCCAGGGCGCGAAGGCCGCGGGCCTCGACCTGGCCGACCTCGCGCCGCTGCAGCTGATGACCGCCAAGCCGTTCATCTACGTGTTCAACACCGACGACGCCGGCCTGGCCGACACCGCGATGCAGGACGAGCTGCGCGCGCTGGTCGCCCCGGCCGACGCGATCTTCCTGGACGCGAAGTTCGAGTCCGACCTCGTCGAGCTGGAGCCCGACGAGGCCAAGGAGATGCTCGCCGAGAACGGGCAGGAGGAGGCGGGCCTCGACCAGCTCGCCCGCGTCGGGTTCCACACCCTGGGCCTGCAGACGTACCTGACGGCCGGCCCGAAGGAGTCCCGCGCCTGGACGATCCGCCAGGGCTGGACCGCCCCGCAGGCCGCGGGCGTGATCCACACGGACTTCCAGAAGGGCTTCATCAAGGCCGAGGTGATCAGCTTCGACGACCTCGTCGAGGCCGGCTCCATCGCCGCCGCCCGCTCGGCGGGCAAGGCCCGGATCGAGGGCAAGGACTACGTCATGCAGGACGGCGACGTCGTGGAGTTCCGCTTCAACGTCTGATCCGGCCCCGGCGCGCCCGCGCCGGCACGAGAGGAGCGCGCGGTGAGCGGCGACGCGGCGGGACCCGGCAGCACGCCGGCGGGCTGGTACGACGACCCCGCGGGCCCGGGGCAGCGCTGGTGGGACGGCGCCGCGTGGACGGAGCACCGGCAGGCCGCGGCGCCCCCGCCGCAGCCGCTGGCGTACCAGCCGGCCCCCGCCGCGTGCCCGCGCAACCCCCAGGCCACCGCCGGCCTGGTGCTCGGGATCGTGGCCCTCGTGGTGAACACGCTCGCGGTGGTCTCCGTGCTCGCCGGCGTGCTGTCGGTGCTCGGGCTGACCAAGGCGAACCGCCTGCAGGCGTTCGGCTACGCGCCGGTCGGCCGCACCAAGGCCGTGTGGGGCCTGGTGCTCGCGGTGGTGGCCTTCTTCTTCACGGCGCAGGTGAAGTTCTTCCTGTTCTGAACCCCCGGCACGGGCCCTGTGCACGACCGGCCCGGCGGGCGCCCGCTGGCCTAGGGTCGGACGCATGCTGAAGGTGGCCGCCATCGTCGTCGCCGTGGCCATCGCGGCCGCCGGCTGGCTGGCCCAGGTGGCGGAGCGGTCCAGCGAGTGGTTCGTGATCTGGAACGCGCTGGCGGTGCTCCTCGTGGCGGTGCAGGGCGCGCTCGGCTGGCGCGCGGTCACGAGCGCCCGTCAGGCGCGCGAGGACTTCAAGGTCGTCGTCTTCGACCAGGTCGGCCCGCTGGCGCAGCGGCTCGCCCTGATGTCGCGGGGCAACGCCGCGGAACGCCGCGCGGCGCTGGGGGAGACGCTCACCGTGGGCGTCGCCTGCGCGGCCGGCCTGGCGACGACCACCCGGGTCCGGGCGACGCTGTTCCGCCGTACCGTCGACGACGCGGGCCGGGACGTGTTCGTACCCCACACGACGCTGGGGCGGGGGGACCGCCCGCAGTCCACGTTCGTCCGGGATCCCGCGGACGCCGAGGGATCGGCCGTGTGGGCGGACGCCGAGCGCGACCTCCCGCGGTTCTGCACCGACGTCCGTGCCGAGCCGCCGCCCGGCTGGGATCCGTCGAAGCGGCGGACGTACCGCACGTTCATCACCGTCCCGGTGCACGCCGGACGGGACCTCGTGGGGCTCCTGACGGTGAACGCCCCCCACCCGGGCGACCTCACCGACGACGACGCCGGCACCCTCCAGGTGATCGCGGCCCTGCTCGGGACGGCCCTCGGCATGGCGGACGCGCAGTGGCCCGTGGGTGGGGGATGATGGAGTCGGTCGGAGGAGGTGGACGATGTCTGCTGTGACGGGGTGGTCCGCGGAGATGGACCGGAAGTTCCAGGCGATCCTGCGCGACCCCGAGCGCTACTTCGCCGAGGCCCGCGCGGCCGCCCGGCGCTCGACGCGCCCGGCCCTGCGCCGGCGGGGCCGCGGCGTCCGCCCGGAGGCGCCGGCCCGCGAGCCCGAGCACCGCTGAACCCCGCCCGCCTCACCCCGCGGCGGCCGCGCGCGCCACGAGCTCCCGCACCCGCGCCTCCTCGGCCTCGCCGAGGCCGGTGAGCGCGTACGCGGTCGGCCACATCGTGCCGTCGTCCAGGCGCGCCACGTCGTTGAACCCGAGCGTCGCGTAGCGGCTGCCGAACTTCTCGGCGGCCTGGAAGAACACCAGGACCTTGCCGTCCAGCGCGTACGCCGGCATGCCGTACCAGAGGCGCGGCACGAGGTGCGGCGCGCTCTCGCGGACGAGGGCGTGCACCCGCTCCGCGAGCGTCCGGTCGGCGTCGGGCAGCTCGGCGATCTTCGCGAGGACCTCGGGCTCGGGGTCGGCCTTCGCCTTCCCCCGCTTCCGGGCCGCGCGGACCTCGCTCGCGCGCTCCTTCATGGCGGCGCGCTCCTCGGCGGTGAAGCCGGTCTCCTCGTCGGCCGGCGCCGTCGTGGCCGGCTCGCGGGTGGTGCTCATGGCGGTCCCTCCTCGGGGTCGGTGGTGGCTCGACGCTAGGCGGGGGAGGGGGCGGCGGACTTCTCGGATCCTGACCGACGCCCCGACCGACGCCCCGACCGACGCCGCGACCGACGCCCCGACCGAACCGCGCGGAGTGTGGTCCGGCTCACCCAAGAACCGGTCTGCTAGCACAACGACCGTGCCCGGCGCCGGGACTGATACCCCAGCAGCAGCACCGACGCAGGGCGCCGACGTGCCGAAGCCCATGTTTCCCGGACGTTACGGGCATGTACCGTCCCGAATGCTGGACACTACTGCTCAGTATCGATCCGGTAACGATCACCCGTGACAGGGGGATGTGTCCGAATTGTCCCAACTGGGGTCACTAGCGTGTCCCCATCCATGGCGGGACCGTGCGTCCGCCGTGCCGGCACGATCCCCCGGGGTCGGACCGGCCGGCGACGGACGCTGGGCGCCACCTTCACAGGAGGAACATTGAAGATCAGGCGAATCACCGCCTCGGTGGCCGCTGTCGCGGCGGGGGCCCTCGTGCTCACCGCGTGCTCCAGCCCGGCCGCGGAGAGCGAGATCAGCGAGACCACGTCGGTCAACGTGGGCTGGAACGAGCCGTTCCGCTCGACGAACAACCTGACGGCCAACGGCAACGCCACGACGAACGCGAACGTCATCTACCTGACGACGTCGTTCTTCAACTACTACGACGGCGACCTGAACCTCGCGAAGAACGAGGACTTCGGCTCGTACGAGGTCGTCTCCGAGGACCCGCTGACGGTCAAGTACACGGTCAACGAGGGCGTGACCTGGTCGGACGGCACGCCGGTGGACGCCGCGGACATGATCCTGTTCTGGGGTGCCCAGAACGACAAGTTCGACACCGTGGCCGCCAGCGACGTCGAGACCGACGAGGAGGGCAACGCCATCGTCGGCGAGGGCCAGGTCTACTTCGACTCCTCGTCCCCGGCCATGACCGCCATCTCCGAGTTCCCGGAGATCGGCGACGACGGCCGCTCGGTCACGCTGACCTACGACACCCCCCGGTCCGACTGGGAGGTCTCGATGAGCCAGCCCAGCCCGGTCGCCGCGCACGTCGTCGGCAAGCTGGCCCTCGGTGTCGAGGACCCGACCGAGGCCAAGCAGGCCGTCGAGGACGCGTTCGAGAACAACGACGCCGAGGCGCTCGCGAAGATCGCGGACACCTGGACCAACGCGTTCAACTTCACCTCGCTGCCGGATGACCCGGACCTGTACCTCTCGTACGGCGCCTACGTCATCTCGGACTACGTCGAGAACCAGTACCTGACGCTCGAGCGGAACGAGAACTACACCTGGGGCCCGGAGCCCAAGGTCGACTCGATCACCATCCGCTACACGGAGGACCCGCTGGCCTCGGTCACCGCCCTCCAGAACGGCGAGGTCGACCTGATCGCCCCGCAGTCGTCCGTGGACGTCCTCGCGACGCTCGACGGCATCGACGGCGTGAGCTACACCTCGGCCCCCGAGGGCACCTACGAGCACGTCGACCTGACCTTCGACAACGGCGGCCCGTTCGACCCGGCGACCTACGGCGGCGACGCCGAGAAGGCCCGCAAGGTCCGCGAGGCGTTCCTCAAGACGATCCCGCGCCAGGAGATCATCGAGAAGCTCATCCAGCCGCTGCAGGAGGACGCCACCACGCGTGACTCGTTCCTGTACGTGCCGGGCTCCCCGAACTACGACGAGGTCGTCGCCGAGAACGGCTCCGACATGTGGGCCGACGTCGACATCGAGGGCGCCAAGGCGCTGCTCGCCGAGGCCGGCGTGACGACCCCCGTGGACGTCCGCTTCCTCTACGGCAAGTCGAACGTGCGCCGTGCCAACGAGTACCAGCTGATCGCGGCCTCGGCCGCGCAGGCGGGCTTCAACGTCATCGACAACGGTGACGACAACTGGGGCACGATCCTGGGCACCGGCACCTACGACGCCTCGCTGTTCGGCTGGCAGTCGACCAACACGTTCATCCTGAACGCCGAGGCGAACTACGTCACCGGCGGCCAGAACAACTACGGCGGCTACTCCAACCCCGAGGTCGACGCCCTCTGGGCCGAGGTCGCCACCAACACCGACCAGGACGCCGAGGCCGAGCTCGCCAAGCAGATCGAGCAGAAGCTGAACCAGGACGCCTTCGGTGTGAACATCTTCCAGTTCCCCGGTGTGGTCGCGAACCGCGACGTCCTGCAGGGCGTCTCGACCATCGCGCTCTCGCCGACCATCTTCTGGAACTACTGGGACTGGGAGATCAGCGCGTCGGACAGCCTGGACGCGCCGAGCGCGTCCGAGTCCGAGTGACCCGCTGACGCTCGTCTGAGCACGCCGGCACGGGGGTACCGCGGCTCCACCGCGGTGCCCCCGTTGCCGTGCCCTCCCGATTACCACAGCCAGTACGGCACTCACGGCCTACCCAGGCCCGAGGCGCAGCACCCCTACCGGGCGTGCCTACACTTGCGCTTTGCGAGTACCCCTTCCCGTGAGGCAAGGACCCCATGGCCACCTCTGTGACGACCCGTGCCTCCGGCGCGCGCTCCGCGCCCGACGCACCGGTCACGGCCCGACGCTCCTGGTTCCGGAGCTCGGCGCCCACCCTGACCTTCCTCGGTCGACGGCTCCTGTCGTCGGCGGTCGTGCTGCTCGGAGCGACGTTCATCGTCTACATGCTCCTGGCGTACGCCCTCGACCCGCTCGAGGACCTGCGCACCAGCACGGCGCCGAACAAGGAGGCGCTGATCGAGGCCCGCGTGCGCGCGCTGGACCTGAACACGCCGCCGGTGCTCCGCTACTTCAAGTGGCTCGGCGGCCTGTTCACCGGTGACCTCGGCACGAGCTGGGTGAGCGGTGCGTCCGTGACCAGCCTGCTGGGCAGCGCGATCCCGAGCACCGTCCAGCTGGTCGCCGCGTCGACGCTGCTGGCCATCGGCCTCGGCGTGCTGGTCGGCATCGTGTCCGCCCTGCGCCAGTACACGCGGTTCGACTACAGCGTGACCTTCCTCTCCTTCGTGCTGTACTCGCTGCCCTCCTTCTGGGTCGCCGTGCTGCTCAAGCTGTGGGGCGCGATCGGCTTCAACGACTTCCTCGCGGACCCGCACGTGCCGCCGCTGTGGATCGCGATCATCTCGGTGGTCTCCGCCGTGCTGTGGTCGTCGATCATCGGCGGCAGCACCCGCACCCGGTGGATCTCCGCCGCGGCGGGGCTCGTCGGCACGGCCGCGGTGCTGCTGTTCATCTCCAGCACCGGCTGGCTGCTGAACCCGAGCCTCGGCCTGGTCGGCGTCCTCGCGATCGGCGTGGGCATCGCCTTCGGCGTCGTCGCCCTGACCGCCGGCCTGCAGAACCGCCGCGCGCTCTACGCGTCGCTGACCACGGTGGCGATCGGCGCGGCGCTCTACTACCCGCTGCAGTACGCCTTCGTCGGCGCGACCACCTGGCTGATCGTCGGCCTGGGCGTCGCCTCGGTCGTGATCGGCCTCGTCGTCGGGCGGCTGTTCGGCGGCTACGACCGCGCCGTCTCGATGCGCGCCGCGGCGATCACGGCGCTCGGCGTCGGGCTGCTGATCTACGTCGACCGCGTGATGGCCGTCTGGTACGCGTACTCGAACGCGTCGCAGATCAACGGCCGGCCCATCGCGACCATCGGGTCGCAGACGCCGGGCCTGTCCGGCGACTACTGGGTCGAGACGCTCGACCGGTTCACGCACCTGCTGCTGCCGACGATCGCGCTGATCCTGATCTCCTTCGCGAGCTACACCCGGTACTCCCGGGCGAGCCTGCTCGAGGTGATGAACCAGGACTACATCCGCACCGCGCGCGCCAAGGGCCTGTCGGAGCGGGTCGTCACGACCCGCCACGCCTTCCGCAACGCGCTGATCCCGCTCGCCACGATCGTGCCGCTCGACATCGCGGCGCTGTTCGGCGGCGCGATCATCACCGAGCGCATCTTCGCCTGGAGCGGCATGGGTGCGCTGTTCATCAAGTCGCTGGGGGCCAAGGACGCCGACCCGGTCATGGGGTACTTCCTCGTCACCGGCGCGCTCCTGGTCCTGGCCAACATCGTGGTCGACTTCGTGTACGCGGCGCTCGACCCCCGGATCCGGGTGAACTCATGAGCATCCAGCCCCCTCTCGAGCCCCACGAGGGCATCGTCGACCCGGCGGAGAACGTCGAGAACGCCATCGAGCTCAAGGAGGTCGAGGGCCTGTCGCAGGGCCGCATCGTCCTGCGGCGGTTCGTGCGGCACCGCGGCGCCATGATCTCGGCCGTCGTGCTCACCGCGGTGGTCCTCCTGGTGACGACGTCGATCGGCTGGGGCCCCATCCCCGGCTGGTGGCAGTACGGCTACAAGGAGCTCAACCCGATCGTCAACGCCGGCGGCGCGCCCACCATGGGCTTCGACGGCGGGTTCACCGTCGGGTCGCACCCGTTCGGCCAGGACAACGTCGGCCACGACGGCTTCGCGCTCGTCATGCGCGGCACGCAGCAGTCGCTGACCGTCATGGTCGTCATCGGCCTGCTGTCCACCACCATCGGCGTGGTCGTCGGCGCGCTGGCGGGCTTCTTCCGCGGCCGCCTGGACGACCTGCTCATGCGGTTCACCGACATGATCATCACGATCCCGGTCATCATGATCGGCGCCATCCTCGGCGTGCTGGTCGGCGGCGCGAACCCGTGGTCGCTGGCCGTGGCGCTGTCGCTGGTGTCGTGGACGAACATGGCGCGTCTGGTGCGCGGGCAGTTCCTCACCCTGCGCGAGCGGGAGTTCGTGGACGCCGCCCGCGTGGCCGGCGCCTCGAGCGCCCGGATCATGTTCAAGCACATCCTGCCGAACGCCGTCGGCGTGATCATCGTCAACGCGACGCTGCTCATGGCCTCGGCGATCCTGCTGGAGACCGCGCTGTCCTACCTGGGCTTCGGCATCAGCAGCCCCGAGGTGTCCCTCGGCCAGCTGATCAACGAGTACCAGACCGCGTTCGCCACCCGGCCGTGGCTGTTCTGGTGGCCGGGCCTGTTCATCGTGACGATCGCGCTGTGCGTGAACTTCATCGGCGACGGCCTGCGCGACGCGTTCGACCCGCGCCAGCGCCGGATCCCGACCCGGCGCGCGCTGGCGAAGGCCGACGCCCGCAAGGCCCGCGCCCGCGCCAAGGCCACGGCGAGCGCCTGAGTGTCACAGCGCCACGGTCAGCGCGCTGGCCGCGATCAGCACCACGATCGCGGCCAGCGTGCCGGCGTGCCAGCGCACCCGGGGACGGGCGCGCTCCAGGCGCGGGTCGTCCAGCAGGCCGGCGTCGCGCAGCTCCTCCCAGCGGGCGCGCACCAGCGCGGCGGCCTGGCCGGAGCCGCTGGACGTGAGGTCGCCGGGCCGGACGGTGCCGCCGGGGCCGTAGGTCGAGCTCGGCAGGTCCGCCATGTCGGCCCGGCCGGACGTCGCGACGCGGCTGCGGCCCGGGGCGGGCGCCGCCCAGGCGGCGTACTCGCCGTAGGCGGTGTGCAGCGTCAGCGCGAACCGGGTGTCGACCCGCTGGATCGTCGGCCAGGGCAGCTCCACCGTCCGGGTCACGTTGCGCAGCTCGACGCCCGCGGGGCTGACCAGCACGGCGGGGCGCCAGTAGGCGGCCCACACCCACGCGACCACCAGCAGGACCGGCGGGACGTAGGGCCACGTGGCCCCCGCGTCGGCCACCAGGCCGCTCGCGAGGCCGCCCAGGCCGAGCACCGCCACCACCACCGCAAGAACCCGGCCGAAGGCCGGCCTGTACTCCACCACGTCCGCCGAGACCATGCGGCCATCGTCCCAGACCAGCGGACGACCGCCCCTCTCGACGTCGCGCGGCCCGCACCCGGGCTCGCCCCACGGAAGGATCTCGTGAACCGTGACCACTGACTACGCCACCGGCGGCAGCCCGGCCGCCCCGGGCCCCGACGCCAAGGCGCCGATCCTCGAGGTCCGCGACCTGACGGTCGAGTTCTTCGTCGACGGCGAGTGGTTCCCGGCCGCCGTCGACGTCGAGTACGACGTCCGCCCCGGCGAGGTCCTCGCGATCGTCGGCGAGTCCGGCTCGGGCAAGACGCAGTCGTCGATGTCCCTGATCGGCCTGCTGCCCCCGAACGGCCGCGCGAGCGGCTCCGCGCGCCTCGCCGGCCGCGAGCTGCTCGGCCTGAACCACAAGCAGCTGAGCTCCGTCCGCGGCAAGGACGTCTCGGTCATCTTCCAGGAGCCGATGACGGCCCTGAACCCCGTCTACACCGTGGGGTTCCAGATCGTCGAGACGCTGCGCGTGCACTTCGAGATGACCCCGAAGGAGGCGCGCGCCCGGGCGGTCGAGCTGCTCCGGCTGGTCGACCTGCCGAACCCGGAGGAGGCGGTCGACAAGTACCCGCACCAGCTCTCCGGCGGCCAGCGGCAGCGCGCGATGATCGCGCAGGCCCTGGCGTGCGAGCCGAAGCTGCTGATCGCCGACGAGCCGACCACGGCCCTCGACGTCACCGTGCAGGCCGAGATCCTCAAGCTGATGCGCGACCTGCGGCACCGCGTGGACGCCGGCATCATCCTCATCACCCACGACATGGGCGTGGTCGCGGACCTCTCGGACCGCGTCATGGTGATGAAGAACGGCCGCGTGGTCGAGTCGGGCACCTCCGACGAGATCTTCAACCGGCCGCAGCACACCTACACCCGCCAGCTGCTGGACGCGGTGCCGCACCTCGGCTCCGAGACCCTGGCGGCGCAGGGCCTGCACGGCGACCACCCCGTCGCCGAGGGCGCCGGCGCGCTGCGCGTCTCCGAGCGCCCGCTCGGCCAGCCGCTGCAGCGGCCCGGCACCCTGGACGCCTCGCAGACCGGCTACGCCCTCGAGGCGAGCGGCCTGGTCATCGAGTACCCCGGCCGCGGCCGGGTGCCCGCGTTCCGGGCGATCAACGGCATCGACCTGGCCATCGGCAAGGGCGAGGTCGTCGGCCTGGTCGGCGAGTCCGGCTCCGGCAAGACGACCGTCGGCCGCGCCGCCGTCGGCCTGCTGCCGGTGGCCGGCGGCTCGCTGAAGGTGAACGGCGTCGAGCTCGCGGGCATCAAGCCCAAGGACCTGCGCGCCGTGCGCCAGGACGTGTCGATCGTGTTCCAGGACCCGGGCTCCTCGCTGAACCCGCGCCTGCCGATCGGCGAGTCCATCGGCGAGCCGCTCAAGCTGCACAAGATCGCCTCCGGCGCGGACCTGGACCGCCGGGTGGAGAGCCTGCTGGACCGGGTGCACCTGCCCCGCGCCATGCGGAACCGCTACCCGCACGAGCTGTCCGGCGGGCAGCGCCAGCGCGTCGGCATCGCCCGCGCCCTGGCCCTGTCGCCCAAGCTGCTGATCGCCGACGAGCCGACGTCCGCGCTCGACGTGTCGGTGCAGGCCCGGGTGCTGGAGCTGTTCCAGGAGCTGCAGCGCGAGTACGGGTTCGCCTGCCTGTTCATCAGCCACGACCTCGCGGTCGTGGAGATCCTGTCCAACCGGATCGCCGTGATGAACAAGGGCGACCTGGTGGAGGTCGGCCCCCGCGCGCAGATCCTGCGCGCGCCGCAGCAGGACTACACCCGCCGGCTGCTCGCCGCGGTGCCCGTGCCGAACCCGGCCGAGCAGAAGCTGCGCCGCGAGGAGCGGGACCGGCTGCTGGCCGCGGCCGCGCCGGCCGGCACGTCGGCCGCCCAGGCCGCGGTGGCCGACGGCCAGCGCGTCCAGGCGTTCGAGGACGAGCAGATCACCAACGCCGGGCGGTACGAGGGCAACATCCGCCCCCGCGGCCCGGTCGACGGCGGCTCCGTCTGACCCGCACGCCCCGCACGTCCCGCACGCGCCCCGGCACGACCCCTCCTCGTGCCGGGGCGCGTGCGCGTACACTTGATCGGCGCTCGACGTCGTCGCGCCCCCACACTTCACCCCTCGCGGAATGAGTCCTGACATGTCTGTGCCCGACGGCACCCAGGTGCGCGGCGATCTGCGCAACGTCGCGATCGTCGCCCACGTCGACCACGGCAAGACCACGCTCGTGGACGCCATGCTCCACCAGTCCGGCGCCTTCGGCGCGCACGCCCACGTGGACGAGCGCGCGATGGACTCCGGCGACCTGGAGCGCGAGAAGGGCATCACCATCCTCGCGAAGAACACCGCGGTCCGGTACGCCGGCCCCGCGGCGGCCGCGGCGGGCCAGCCCGGCGGCATCACCATCAACGTCATCGACACCCCCGGCCACGCCGACTTCGGCGGCGAGGTCGAGCGCGGGCTGTCGATGGTCGACGGCGTCGTGCTGCTCGTCGACGCGTCCGAGGGCCCGCTGCCGCAGACCCGGTTCGTGCTGCGCAAGGCGCTGGCCGCGAAGCTCCCCGTCATCCTCGTGGTGAACAAGGTGGACCGCCCGGACTCCCGGATCTCCGAGGTCGTGGCCGAGGCCACCGACCTGCTGCTCGGCCTGGCGTCCGACCTGCACGACGAGGTCGAGGACCTGGACCTCGACGCGATCCTCGACGTGCCGGTGGTCTACGCCGCCGCGAAGGCCGGCCGCGCCTCCCTGACCCAGCCCGCCGACGGCGGGCTGCCGGACTCGGAGAACCTCGAGCCGCTGTTCGCGACGATCCTCGAGAAGATCCCCGCCCCGACCTACACCGAGGGCGCGCCGCTGCAGGCGCACGTCACCAACCTCGACGCGTCGCCGTTCCTCGGCCGCCTCGCGCTGCTGCGCATCTTCAACGGCGAGCTGACCAAGGGCCAGACCGTCGCCTGGGCCCGCGCCGACGGCACGATGCAGAACGTCCGCATCACCGAGCTGCTGGAGACCAAGGCGCTCGACCGCGTGCCGACCGACAAGGCCGGCCCCGGCGACATCGTCGCGGTGGCGGGCATCGCCGACATCACCATCGGCGAGACGCTGACCGACCCCGACGACCCGCGGCCGCTGCCGCTGATCACGGTCGACGACCCGGCGATCTCCATGACCATCGGCATCAACACCTCGCCGCTGGCCGGCAAGGGCGGCAAGGGCCACAAGGTCACCGCCCGCCAGGTCAAGGACCGCCTCGACTCCGAGCTCATCGGCAACGTGTCGCTCCGCGTCGTGCCGACCGACCGCCCGGACGCCTGGGAGGTGCAGGGCCGCGGCGAGCTGGCGCTGGCGATCCTCGTCGAGCAGATGCGCCGCGAGGGCTTCGAGCTCACCGTCGGCAAGCCGCAGGTGGTCACCAAGACCATCGACGGCAAGGTGCACGAGCCCGTCGAGCGCATGACGATCGACGTGCCCGAGGAGTACCTGGGCGCCGTCACGCAGCTGCTCGCGCAGCGCAAGGGCCGCATGGAGACCATGTCGAACCACGGCACCGGCTGGGTCCGCATGGAGTTCCTGGTGCCGTCGCGCGGCCTGATCGGCTTCCGCACCCGGTTCCTCACCGACACCCGCGGCACCGGCATCGCCTCGTCCATCGCCGAGGGCTACGAGCCGTGGGCCGGCCCGATCGAGACCCGCGTCGCCGGCTCGCTCGTCGCCGACCGCGCCGGCTCGGTGACGCCGTTCGCGATGATCAACCTGCAGGAGCGCGGCTCCTTCTTCGTCGACCCCACCCAGGAGGTCTACGAGGGCATGATCGTCGGCGAGAACTCGCGCGCCGAGGACATGGACGTGAACATCACCAAGGAGAAGAAGCTCACCAACATGCGGTCCTCCACGGCCGACAACTTCGAGAACCTGGTGCCGCCGCGGCACCTGACCCTCGAGGAGTCGCTGGAGTTCGCCCGCGAGGACGAGTGCGTCGAGGTGACCCCCGAGGTCGTCCGCATCCGCAAGGTGATCCTCGACCAGACGGAGCGGGCCCGCGCCACCGCGCGCAACAAGCGCTCCTGAGCATGACCGCCGCCGCGAGCGCGTCCCCCGCCACGGGGGGCGTGCTCGCGGTGCACGCGCACCCGGACGACGAGACGCTCGCCACCGGCGCGCTCCTCGCGACCTGGGCGGCGGCGGGCCTGCCGGCGACGGTGGTGACCTGCACCCGAGGCGAGCGCGGCGAGGTGATCGGCGCCGCCCTGGCGCACCTGGAGGGCGACGGCCCCGCGCTGGCCGCGCACCGCGAGGGCGAGCTCGTGCGCGCCCTGGCGGCCCTCGGCGTCCGGGACCACGCCTACCTCGACACCCTCCCGCTCCCCTCGTCTGGGTCCGCCGAGACTGCAGAAGATGCGCCTTCAGGGGCCGAGGAAGCAGCACCTGCTGCAGTCTCGGCGCCGGGTGCCGGGCGGGCGCGGTACGAGGACTCGGGGATGGCGTGGGTCTCGGCCGGGCAGGCCGGCAGCGCCGGGGACGTTCCGCCGGGGGCGTTCGTCGCGGTGCCGCTGGACGAGGCCGCGGGGCGGCTCGCCGGGCTGCTGCGCGCGCGGCGGCCCGACCTGGTCGTCACCTACGAGCCGGGCGGCGGCTACGGCCACCCGGACCACGTCCGCGCGCACGAGGTGACGATGCGCGCCGTCGACCTGGCCGCGGGGGACGCCTGGCGGCCCGCCGTCGCCTGGGTGGTGCAGCCGGCCGCCGCGCTGCGGGCCGGGTACGCCGCGCTGGCCGCCGACCCGGACGCGCGGGCGGTGCTCGCCGAGCACGCCGCCGGCCCTGCCGGGACGCGCGAGGGCCCCCTCACGCTGCCCGACCCCGACGGCCCGCTGCCGTCCGTGGCCGCCGGCGCCGTGCCGGACCTGCTCGTCGACGCGCGCGCCGTCCGCGACCGCGTGCTCGGCGCCCTGCGCGCGCACGCCACGCAGGTGCAGGCGGTCCGGGCGCTGGACCACCCGGCGGCGTGCGCGTGCCTCGCGCTGTCGAACCTCGTGCTCGCCCCCGTGCTGCCGGTCGAGTCGCTGCGCTGGGCCCCGGGGTGGGCCCCGGCGGGCGAGCTGCCGCTGCCGCCCGGCGCGGGCGTGGTCCGGCGTGACGGCGCCGACGCGCCCGACGTAGCCTGACGCCCGTGCCGACCCTCACCCCCCGCCTCGTGCTGCGCACCGCGGGCTTCCTGCTGCTCGGCCTGCTCGTCGGCGCCGTCGGCACCGTGATGCACCGCTCGCTCCGCCCGTGGGGCGTGCTCGTCTGCCTGCTGCTCGTGCTCGCCGCCGCCGTCACGGCGCGCGCCGCGTCCGGGTGGCTCGCCTCCGTCGGCCTGCTGGTCGGCCTGTTCGCCGGCGTGCAGGTGCTGTCGGGGCGGGGCCCGGGGGGCGACGTGCTCGTGCCCGCCGACGGCGCGATCGGCTGGGTGTGGGCGATCGGCTCGCTGGTGGTCGCGCTGGCGGTGGCCGTCGCGCCGCGGCGGTGGTTCGCCGACGACATCCCCCTGCGCCGGCGCCCGAGCACCCCGTGACCGGGGACGCCGCGGCCGTCGACCCGCTGTTCGGCGACGGCACCGCCCCCGACACCGTGCCCGGCACGGCCGGCGACCCGGCGGCCACGGACGCGTTCCGCGCGGCGATGGCCCGGCTGCCCGCGGGCGTCGTCGTGGTCGCCGTGCGGTGGCGCGGCCTGGACCACGCCATGACGGCGAGCGCCGTCACCTCCGTGTCCCTGGACCCGCCGATGCTGCTGGTCTGCCTGCACGGCGACGCCCGGGTCCGCGAGGCGCTGGACGACGTGGGCACCTGGACCGTGAGCGTGCTCGCCGACGACCAGGGACCCGTCGCGGACTGGCTGGCGTCGCCCGGCCGGCCGGCGATCGGGCAGCTGGACCGGGTGCCGCACGAGCGCGCTCCGCTGTCGGGTGCGGTGCGGGTCACCGGTGCCGCGGCGTGGTTCGAGGTCCGCACGGCGCAGGTCGTGCCGGCGGGGGACCACGACGTCGTGCTGGCGCACGTGCTCGCCTCGCACGAGGGCGCGGCGGACGCCGGCAGCCTGGTGCACCTGCGCCGCCGGCTGCGCCCGCTGCGCTGACCCCCGCGCCGCTGACCTCGGCCTGACCGCGGGCTGACCCGCCGCTGACCCGCAGCAGCCCCGGCGGAGGGCTGTTGCGAAGTCGTGACCTGACCGGTGCCCGGTTCGGGGCCTTCGGGTCGGTCGGCGCCGAGGCGGCGCCCGTAGAATCGGCGGTCGCGGCCGGCGTGCGCCGCGTGCCGCACGAGGGGGAGACCGGATGAGCAGGGGCAGCGCGGAGGGCACCGAGCCCGTCGTGGACGGCGACGGCCCGGAGGACTCCTGGTCGCCGCTCGACGAGTTCGACGCCGACCGCCCCCGCCGGCGCTGGCTGCGCACGACGCTGATCGTGGCGGGCGTGGTCGTGGTGCTCGGCGGTGCCTACGTCGGCGCGGCGTACGCCCTCGCCGACCGGGTGCCGCGCGGCACCACCGTCGCGGGCGTGGAGATCGGCGGTCTCACCGCCGAGCGCGCCGAGGCGGCCCTGACCGACGGGCTCGGCGACCTGGCCACGCAGCCCGTGCCCGTGACGGCCGAGGACATCACCGGCTCCGTGGACCCGGCGGCGGCCGGGCTCGAGCTCGACGTGCCCGCGACGGTCGACCGGCTGACCGGCGTGGACCTGCGCCCGCAGCGGCTGTGGCAGCACGCGGTCGGCGGCCACGCGGAGGACCCGGTCACCCGGGTCGACCAGGACGCCCTCGACGCCGCGCTCACCGACCTGCAGGGCACGCTGACCCTCGCCCCGGTGGACGGCTCGATCGTGTTCGCCGACGGCGCCCCGCACGCGGTGGACGCGGTCGACGGCTGGGCGCTGGACGCCGACGCCGCCCGCGAGACGCTGACCCGCGACTGGCTGACCGCCGCGCGGCCGATCACGCTGGCCACCGAGGTGGTCGCGCCGGAGATCACCCAGGAGGAGACCGAGCGCGCGCTGCAGGACGTCGCCGCGAAGGTCCCCGCCGGGCCGGTCACCGTGCAGGTGGGGGACCGCGCCGTCGAGCTGCCCGCGGACGTGCTGGTCGCGACCGCGTCGTTCGTGCCGCAGGAGGGCGACCTCGCGCTGCAGATGGACGGCGCCGCGCTGGTCGAGGCCGTGCTGTCCCGCGCGACCGACCTGCTCACCACGGCGTCGGACGCCCGGTTCGAGTTCCAGGACGGGGCCCCGGTGATCGTCCCGGGCACGCCCGGCACCACGCTGGACCCGGCCGCGCTCGCGCAGGCGGTCTCCGGCGCGGTCGTCGCGGAGCCGCGCACCGCCGCGGTCGAGCTCGTGCAGTCCGACCCGGCGCAGACCACCGAGGCGCTGCAGGCGCTCGGCGTGACCCAGGTGGTGTCGGAGTTCTCCACGCCGCTGACCAGCGAGCCGCGCCGCACCCAGAACATCGCCGCCGGCGCCGCCGCGATCGACGGCACGCTGATCCGCCCGGGGGAGACCTTCAGCCTCACCGACGCGCTCGGCCCGATCGACGCCGCGCACGGCTTCACCACCGCGGGCGCGATCGTCAACGGCGAGCACACCGACGCCTGGGGCGGCGGCCTGTCGCAGCTGTCCACCACGATGTTCAACGCCGCCTACGAGGCCGGCATGGAGGACGTGGAGCACAAGCCGCACTCCGAGTGGTTCACCCGGTACCCGGCCGGCCGCGAGGCGACGCTGTTCACCGGCACGCTCGACATGCGGTGGAAGAACACCACGCCGTACGGCGCGCTGGTGCAGGCCTGGGTGGCCGAGGGCAGGACGTGGGTGCGGATCTGGGGCACGCCGTACTGGGAGGTCACCTCCGAGTCGGGCCCGAAGACCAACGTGGTGCAGCCGACGACCGTCTACTCGCAGTCGGCGACCTGCTCGCCGCAGTCGGCCGGCAACCCGGGCTTCCGGATCACCGTGACGCGCACGATCAAGCTCAACGGCGAGGTCGTCGCCACCGAGCCGTTCTCCTGGACCTACCGCCCGCAGAACCGCGTGGTCTGCGGCCCCGACCCGGCCGCCGCGGGCTGACCGTCCCGAGGTCGGGCGGTCGTCACGAGGTCGAGGGTCCGCCCCCGCCCTCGGCGGACGACCCCTCGACCTCGGCGGCCGCGTCCCGGCGCGGGCGGCGGGCAGGCGCGGGCGGGACCAGCTTGCCCAGGGCGATGTCCTGGGCGGGGACCCGCACGTCGCCGGAACGCCGGGTGCGGACGGTGACGCCCGCGTCGTCCACGGCCAGGAGGTCGCCCAGGACGTCGGTGTAGGGCTGCGGCTCGCCGGGTGGCAGCCGGCGGCGGACCACCACCCGCTGACCCGGCCGCCAGGCGCGCCACGGCGCCGCGGGATCGGGCGCGGCGGCGGGCACGGCGTCCGGCACGGCGCCCGGCACGGGCTCGGGGTGGTTCGCGTCCACTGTGGGATTCCTCTCGCGGCTGCGCCGTCCGCGCGCAGGTGAGCGATACTAGGTCGCAGCCAGACCGACCCTGACCCGGACCGTGCCCGACCCTCGTGGCCGGGGCGTGGAGGACGCACCGTGACGTATGTGATCGCCCAGCCCTGCGTGGACGTCAAGGACAAGGCGTGCATCGAGGAGTGTCCGGTCGACTGCATCTACGAGGGCAAGCGGTCGCTGTACATCCACCCCGACGAGTGCGTGGACTGCGGCGCCTGCGAGCCGGTGTGCCCGGTCGAGGCGATCTACTACGAGGACGACGTCCCGGAGCAGTGGGGCGAGTACTACAAGGCGAACGTCGAGTTCTTCGACGACCTCGGCTCCCCGGGCGGTGCGGCCAAGATGGGCATGATCGAGAAGGACCACCCGATCATCGCCACGCTGCCGCTGCAGGTGCACGGCGACTGACCTCGTGGGCCTGCTCACCGGCGCGCTGCCGGACTTCCCCTGGGACACGCTGACCGCCTACGGGGACCGGGCGCGCGCGCACCCGGACGGCATCGTCGACCTGTCGGTCGGCACGCCGGTGGACCCGACCCCCGAGGTGGTGCGCCGGGCGCTGGCCGAGGCGGCCGACGCCCCCGGCTACCCGCTGACCTGGGGCACCCCCGCGCTGCGGGAGGCGGTGGTCGCCTGGTTCGCCCGGCGCCGCGGCGTGCCCGGGCTGGACCCGGCCGCGGTGCTGCCGACGGTCGGCTCCAAGGAGCTGGTGGCCCTGCTGCCGTCGCTGCTGGGGCTGGGGGCGGGGGACCTGGTGGCGCACCCGGCCGCCGCGTACCCGACGTACGACGTGGGGGCGCGGCTCGCGGGCGCCGAGCCCGTCCCGACCGACGACCCGGTGGCGCTGCTGCAGGGGCCGGACGGCGACCGGGTGCGGCTGGTCTGGCTGAACTCGCCGGGCAACCCGGACGGCCGGGTGCTGGGCGTCGACGAGCTGCGCGCCGTCGTGGAGGCGGCCCGCGCCGCGGGCGCGCGCACCGGGCGGCCGGTGCTCGTGGCCTCCGACGAGTGCTACGCCGAGCTGCCCTGGGACGAGCCGTGGGCCACCGACGGCGTGCCCAGCGTGCTCGACCCGCGGGTGTGCGGCGGCGACGTCACGGGCCTGCTGGCGGTGTACTCGCTGTCCAAGCAGTCGAACCTCGCCGGCTACCGCGCGGCGTTCGCCGCGGGCGACCCGGCCGTGGTCGCGGACCTGCTGGCCACCCGCAAGCACGCCGGGATGATCGTGCCGGCGCCGGTGCAGGCCGCGATGACCGCGGCCCTGGGCGACGACGCGCACGTCGCCCGGCAGCGCGAGCGGTACCGCGCCCGGCGCACCGCCCTGCTGGCCGCGCTGCGCGACGCGGGCCTCGTGGTCGACCGGTCGGCGGCGGGCCTGTACCTGTGGGCGCGCCCGGCGGACGGCGACGACGACTGCTGGACCACGGTGGGCCGGCTCGCCGACCTCGGCGTCCTGGTGGCGCCCGGGGCGTTCTACGGCGCCCCCCGGCACGTGCGGGTGGCGCTGACCGGCACCGACGAGCGGATCGCCGCCGCGGTCGCCCGGCTCGCCGCCGCCCGGGCCTGAGCCGCGCGGCAGCGGCCCCGCCCGGCCTGTGACCGGGGTCACAGGCCGCCGGGCGCCGTTCGATGTGGTCGACCCCCCGGACGGGAAGTAGCGTCAGGGCAGGCCGGTGCCACCCCCGTGGCGCGCCCGCACCGCAGCGGCCACGGCCCCGCACGACCTCGCGGACCGGACCGAGGTCCACCGTCCGCACACGCCCGAGGAGGAGCGCCATGTCCGACGTCGCCACCGAGCCCGTCCAGCTGGTCGTCAACGGCACCCCGCACGACCTGCCCGTGGTCCGCGCCACGGAGGGCAACGACGGCGTCGTCGTGTCCTCGCTGCTCCGCGAGACCGGCCTGGTCACCGTGGACCCCGGCTTCATGAACACCGCGTCCTGCGAGTCGCAGATCACCTACATCGACGGCGACGCCGGCATCCTGCGCTACCGCGGGTACCCGATCGACCAGCTCGCGGAGCGGTCCTCCTTCCTGGAGGTCGCCTACCTGCTGATCAACGGCGAGCTGCCGTCGCCGGCCGAGCTCGAGGCGTTCGTCGAGCGGATCAACCGGCACACGTTCGTGCACGAGAACTTCCGCACGTTCATGGGCACGTTCCCGTCCGGCGCGCACCCGATGGCCGTGATGTCCTCGGCGATCAACGCGCTGGCGACGTTCTACCCGGAGTCGCTGGACCCGTTCGACCCCGAGACGGTCGAGCTGGCCACGGTGCTGATCCTGGCGAAGACGCGCACCATCACCTCGTACCTGCACCGCACCTCGCGCGGCGAGCCGCTGCTGTACCCGGACTACTCGCGCGGGTACATCGAGGACTTCCTGCGGATGACGTTCGCGGTGCCGTACCAGCAGTACGACGTCGACCCCACGGTCGTCCGGGCGCTCGACAAGCTGCTCATCCTGCACGCCGACCACGAGCAGAACTGCTCCACGTCGACGGTCCGGATCGTCGGCTCCAGCCACGCGAACCTGTACGCCTCGGTCGCGGCCGGCATCAACGCCCTGTCGGGCCCGCTGCACGGCGGCGCCAACGAGGCCGTGCTGAAGATGCTCGCGGAGATCCAGGCCAACGGCGGCGACGCCTCCGACTTCATGCGGCGCGTGAAGAACAAGGAGCAGGGCGTCCGCCTGATGGGCTTCGGCCACCGGGTCTACAAGAACTACGACCCGCGGGCCGCCATCGTGAAGGAGAGCGCCGACGCGGTGCTGTCCGCCCTCGGCGGCAACAACGAGCTGCTCGACATCGCGCGCCGGCTCGAGGAGATCGCGCTGTCGGACGACTACTTCATCTCCCGCAAGCTGTACCCGAACGTCGACTTCTACACGGGCCTGATCTACAAGGCGATGGGCTTCGACGAGCGGATGTTCACGCCGCTGTTCGCGCTCGGCCGGATGCCGGGCTGGATCGCCCAGTGGCGCGAGATGATGCGCGACCCGCAGACCAAGATCGGCCGCCCGCGGCAGGTCTACTCCGGCTCGCCGGAGCGCGACTACGTGGCGGCCGCCGACCGCTGACCGGCTAGGGCGCCAGCGTCAG
>JAPSIJ010000113.1 GCA_031178805.1 Cellulomonas sp.
GTCCCGGTCCCGGACCGCGCAGGTGCTCGCCGCGGTCGGCTCCGTGCTGGCCATCGCGGCCGCCGTCGTCGCCGTGGTGCTGCTCGCGGACCGACCGCAGGGCACGCCGGCGCCGGGCGCCGGTACCGAGTTCCCCGGTCCGGCGGGTACCGTCGCCGCGACCGTGCCCAGCCCGACCAACCTGTTCGGGACCCGGTCGGCCGACGGCTCGACGGTGGAGTTCACCTGGACGAACCCGGACGAGCAGGAGGGCGACACGTACCTGTGGGGCGTGCGGACCGCGACCGGCGAGCCGCAGCTGCAGCTCGTGGAGGACCAGCGCGTGACCGTCGAGACGGACGGTCCGGGAGAGGTGTGCATCGAGGTGTCCGTCGTGCGGGCCGACCGCCGGACGTCCGCGACCCCGGCGGAGGGGTGCGTCCCGTGAGGTGGCGCTGGAACCGCAGGCGCACCGCGTCCACCGTCGCCGTGGTCAGCGTGCCCGCCGTCGTGGCCACGCTCGCCCTGGTGAACCCGGGGTTCCCGCTCGCCCAGGTCGACCTCAACGACGGCGCCGTGTGGCTGACGTCCACGAGCACGCTGCAGGTCGGCCGGTACAACGCGCAGGTCGAGGAGCTCAACGCCGGCCTCGTGGCGACCAGCACCGAGTTCGACGTGCTGCAGGAGGCCGGGAACGTCCTGATCGCCGAGGCCGGCACGCTCTCGGTCGTCGACCCCGCGGGCGTCACCGCGGCCGCGCAGGTGGCCGTCCCGGCCGGCGCGCAGGTGTCGATGGCCGGCGGCTCCGTCGCGGTGATGGACACCGAGGGCAACGCGTGGGTCCGCACCTTCGCGGACCTCCCGCTGCTGCAGACCGGCGCCGACGAGCCCGACGCCGAGGTCGGGGCCGGCGGCCTCGTGGTCGCCACCAGCACGGGCGACGCGCTGGCCGTCGCGGCCGAGACCGGCGAGGTCACCCGGCTCACGCCCACCGCGGGCGGGCCGACCGCCGCCGAGCCCGCGGCGTCGCTGGACGGGCCGGTGGACGCGCTGACCGCGGTCGGCGACGTGCCGGTCGGCCTCGACGGCGACACCGTCCGCGTCCCCGGCGGCTCCAGCTCGCTCGGGCTCGCGCAGCCGGTGCTGCAGCAGGCGGGCCCTGCCGCGGGCACGGCGCTGGTCGCGGGCAGCACCGGGCTGGTCGAGGTCGACCTGTCCTCGGGTCAGGTCGCCGCCGAGCACGAGGCCGGCGGCGCCGGCACGCCGGCCGCCCCCGTGCGGGTCGGCACGTGCGCGCACGCCGCGTGGCCCACCACCGCGGACAACTACCTGCGGCTGTGCGCGGACGCGGCGCCCGAGGTGCTGTCCCTGGACGGCGTCACCAGCGCCGACCGCCTGGTGTTCCGGGTGAACCGGCAGGTGGTGGCGCTGAACGAGACCGTCGACGGCCGGCTCTGGCTGCCGCTGGAGGACACCGAGCTGCGCGAGCCGGACTGGTCGGACGTCGTCCCGGAGGAGCAGCCGGAGGACGAGACCGAGCAGAGCGAGGGCGACCGCACCACGCAGGAGCTGGTCCCCGAGTGCTCGCCGACCAGCGCGCCGCCGTCCGCCGTGGACGACGACTTCGGCGTGCGCGCCGGCCGGACGACGATCCTGCCGGTGATCGACAACGACACCTCCTCGGACTGCGGCATCCTCGTGCTGTCCGACGTCGACCCGCTGCCCGGCGAGTTCGGCACCCTGCAGCAGGTGTACGGCGGCCGCGCCCTGCAGATCGCCGTGCCCGCCGACGCCACCGGCAGCACCACGTTCTCCTACTCGATCAGCGACGGCCGCGGCACGACCGCCCCGTCGACCGCCCAGGTCACGCTCACGGTCCGCCCCGCCGGCCAGGACGCGCCGCCGGTGCAGCAGCGCACCGGCGAGATCCAGGTCGAGCAGAACGCCACCGCCACCTACCCGGTGCTCGCCGACTTCTCCGACCCGGACGGCGACCCGCTCACGCTGGTCGGCGCCGTGGCCGAGTCGGGCACCGCCCGGTTCCGCCAGGACGGCACGCTCACCTACGTCGCCGACGGCGGCGAGCTCGGGCGGACCGTCGTGCGCGTCCTCGTCTCCGACGGGATCAGCACCACCGAGGGCACCGTCGACGTCGACGTGCGCGCCCCCGGGTCGCTGCCCCTGCAGGTCGACCCGGTGCACGCTGTGACCTACGCCGACCAGGACGTGGTGCTCCGGCCGCTGGCCGCCGTGCGGACCGCGGGCGCCGAGCCGCCGCGGCTCGCGGGCGTGGAGGAGGTCGCGGGCACGACGATCACCCCGGACCTCGACGCCGGCACGTTCACCTTCCGCGCCGCGACCGCGGGCACGTACTACGTGTCCTTCACCGTCACCGCCGCCCCGCAGCAGGCCGTGGGGCTGGCGCGGATCGACGTGCGCGAGCCGCCGGAGACGCCGGAGCCGCCCGTCGCCGTGCTGGACAAGGCCTGGCTGCCCGCGGGCGGCGAGACGACGGTCAACCCGCTGGCCAACGACGTGGACCCGGCCGGCGGCGTGCTGGTCCTGGCGAGCGTGGACGCGCCCGACGGCCTGCGGGTCGCCATCCGGCAGCGCGAGCTGGTCACCATCTCCGCCGTCGGCGCGCTCACCGAGCCCGTGACGCTGCAGTACGTGGTCTCCAACGGCGCGGCCTCGGCCACGGGGCAGATCATCGTGTCCCCGGTGCCGCCGTCCTCCACCTCGCAGCCGCCCGTGGTGCCCAACGCCACCGCGGACGTGCGCACGGGCGGCGTCGTCACCATCCCGGTGCTCGAGAAGGCCTACGACCCCGACGGCGACGCGATGACGCTGAAGCCGGAGTTCGCCGAGCCGCTCGGTGACGGCGAGGGCCTGCTGTTCGTCGCCCGCGACGTGCTCAGGTACCAGGCGCCCGACACCCCGATGACCGTGCACGCGACTTTCGTCGTGCGGGACGCCACCGGCAACGAGACGGCCGCCACCGTGACCGTGCGCGTGCACGAGTCCGATCCCGAGACCAAGGCGCCGCCGCGACCGCAGGCGCTCACCGCCCGGGTGTTCGCGGGGGAGACGGTCCGGATCCCCGTGCCCCTGGTCGGCATCGACGCGGACGGCGACGGCATCACGCTGCTCGGCGTCGCCTCGGCCGGCTCCAAGGGCCGGGTCACCACGGTCGGCGCCGACTACCTGGAGTACGAGGCGCTGCCCGGCGAGTCCGGGACTGACGAGTTCACCTACGCCGTCGAGGACTGGACGGGCCAGCGCGCCGTCGCCCGGGTCCGGGTAGGCATCGCCGCGCGCCCCGGCGACAGCAACCGCGTGGTGGCGCGCGACGACACCATCACCATCCGGCCCGGGCAGCGCGTCGAGGTGCGGGTGCTGGAGAACGACACCGACGTGTCCGGCGGCGACCTCTCCCTCCGCGACGACCTCGAGGTGGACCCCGGCATCACCGCGTCGGTGTCCGGCAGCCGCGTCGTGGTGCAGGGCGACCAGGCCGGCGTGCACAACGTCGGCTACACCGCCGTCAGCTCCCGCGGCGCGACCGGCGGCGCCGTGCTGTCCGTGACCGTCGACCCCGACGCGCCCGTGCTGCCGCCCGTGCCGCGCGACGTCGTCGTGCCGCCGGTGGACACCGTGGGCCGGACCACCGTGGACGTGGACGTGCTCGCGGTCGCGCAGAACCCCAGCGGCCCGATCGGCGACCTGCGGGTCTCCGTGCCGGCCAGCGCGGCGGACGTCGCCACCGTGCGCGCCGACGGCCGGATCACGGTCACCCTGGCCGAGACGGCGCAGACCATCCCGTACGTGCTGACCAACGCCACCGCCGAGGGGGTGCGCGCCTACGCGTTCATCTCCGTCCCGGCGCTCGGGTTCTTCCCGCCGACCGCCCGCCCGCGCGCGCCCGAGCTCCGGGTGGCGAACGGCGAGACGCTGACCATCCCGCTCGACGAGCAGGTGCAGGTGGCCCCCGGCCGCACCGCCCAGGTCGCGGACCCGACGCAGGTCACCGCGACCCGGTCGGACGGCTCCTCCCTGGTCGCCGACTCGACGACCGTCCGGTTCACCCCGGCACCCGGCTACGTCGGGCCGGCGTCGATCACCGTGCCCGTCACGGACTCGACCGGCGCGGGGGACACCACCGCCCGGACCTCCGTGATCACGCTGCCGATCACGGTCTACACCCTGGACGACTACCCGCCCACGTTCGTGCCGTCGATCCTGGACGTCGGTCCCGGCGAGCCGGCCGTCACCGTGGACCTGCAGGCCTTCACGCAGGGCGTCGAGGGCGCGTCCGGCGCCGAGACCTACACCTACCGGCTGTCGGGCGACGTGCCCGCCGGGTTCACCGCGCAGCTCGACGGCACCCGGCTGAGCGTCGCGTCCGACGTCAGCACCCCGAAGGGCACCCGCGGGACGCTGCAGCTCACGCTCGGCTACGGGCGCGCCGGCTCGATGGCGGTGCAGATCGACGTGCGCACGGTCGCCAGCACCCGCCGCGTCGCGACCGTCCCCGCCGTGTCGATCAACGACGGGGTGCAGGGCCAGCAGCGCGCGGTCGACGTGCTCAGCGGCGCGTACAACCCGTTCCCGGACCGGCCGCTGCGGATCGTCGGCGTGACCGTCGAGACCCCCGGCACGGGCACGGCCAGCGTCTCCGGCGACGACGTGCTCGTCCGCCCCTCCGACGACCTGGTCGGCCAGATGGTCGTCCGGGTCCGCGTGCGCGACGCCACCGACGACAGCGCCCGCGAGGTCGCGACCAGCATCACGCTGCAGGTGCGCGGGAAGCCGGCGGCGCCCACCGCACCGCGGGTGGGCGAGGTCCGCGACTCCACGGTGGTGCTGTCGTGGACCGCGCCGAGCGCACAGGGCGGGACGATCTCCGAGTACCGCGTGAGCTCGAGCCCGGCGACCTCCACCCGGTCCTGCGCCAGCACCACCTGCACCATCGACGGGCTGACCAACAACGTCGAGTACACGTTCACCGTCACCGCCGTGAACGAGGTGGGCGAGTCCGACCCCAGCCCGGCCTCGGCCGTGGCGCGGCCGGACGCCGTGCCGTCCGCGCCGGGCGCGCCGCGCTGGACGGCGTTCGGCGACGGCGAGCTCACCGCCGCCTGGGACGCGCCCGCGACGACCGGCTCGCCGGTGACCTCGTACACGCTGATGCTGTCGCCGGCCCCGCCGGGCGGGAACCCGTCGGTGACCACGTCGGGGACGTCCTACACGTTCCGCGGGCTGGCCAACGGCACCGCGTACTCGCTGCAGGTGCGGGCGCACAACCGCGCTCCCGAGCCGAGCCCGTGGAGCGGCGCGTCGGCGACCGAGGTGCCCGCCGGGCGCCCGGGCGCGCCCGTGGTGTCGGCCGTCCCGGTCGCCTCCGAGGAGGGCCGGGCGATCGACGTGTCGTGGACGCCGGCCGAGACCAACGGCGCGCCGGTCACGGCCTACCGGCTGGTCATCACCGGCGGCTCCGGCTCCGGGACGTTCGACCTCAGCGGCTCGCAGCTCAGCTACCCGCTGCGCGGCGCCGACAACGGCGCCACCTACACGTTCCGGGTGACGGCGAAGAACAAGGCGCCCGAGTGGGGACCGGCGGGGGAGGCGAGCGCCGTCGCGTTCGGCGTCCCGGCGACCCCGAACGCCCCGCGGTTCGTCCGCGGGTCCTCCGACGCCGACGCCGGCAACGGCTGGTTCGACGTCGAGTGGGACCGCGTGGACGGCAACGGCTCGCTCGTGACCGACTACCAGGTCGCGGTGACGGGGGGCTCGGCGCAGCGCACCGGCGAGCGGTCGGCCCGCATCGTCGGCCTGCCCGCCGGCGCGCAGGTCGCGGTCACGGTCCGGGCCTGCAACCAGCGCGGCTGCGGCGCGGTCAGCCCGCCGTACACCTCCACCCCGGACCAGGTCCGGACCCGCCCCGCGCAGCCGACCGGGCTGCAGGTGACGCCCACGACGCCCGGGCCGACCAACCGGCCGACCCAGGCCGTGCTGTCCTGGAGCCCGCCGGCCGACACCGGCGGCACCGCTCTCGGCCAGTACGAGTACCGGCTGGAGGGCTGGGACTGGCGCGCGACCGAGGGCGGCACGGGGACCACCAGCGTGACCGTCCCGCTCTCGCCCAATGGCGGCGGCAACGGCGCCTGGGTGACGCTGCGCGTGCGCGTGCAGAACGGCACCGGGTGGAGTAGCTGGGCCGAGCAGCCGGTGCAGATCACCTGGACCGAGCCGGCGCCGCCCGAGCCCGAGCAGCCCCCGGCCGATCCCGTTCCCGATCCCGGCGCCGGCGGGACCTCGCCGTGAGCCCCCGCCTGCCGATCGGACGACCGGGGCACCCCGCGCCGACCGCCGAGCACGACCGCACGCCCCGCACCGCCCGCAGCACCCGACAGGAGACGAGCACCCGATGACCCCCGAGCAGTCCGCCTGGTTCGCCGAGACGTTCACCGCCCTGGTGCAGAACGTCTCCCGTGCGGTGCTCGGTGCCGACCGGCCGGTCCGCCTCGTGCTGACCGCGATGATCGCCGAGGGCCACGTGCTGCTGGAGGACGCCCCGGGCACCGGCAAGACCTCGCTGGCCAAGGCCATCTCGGCGTCCGTGCAGGGCACGCACCAGCGCATCCAGTTCACGCCGGACCTGCTGCCGTCCGACGTCACCGGCGTGACGATCTGGGACCAGGGCACCCGGACGTTCCAGTTCCACCCGGGCCCGGTGTTCACCTCGGTGCTGCTGGCCGACGAGATCAACCGCGCCTCGCCGAAGACGCAGTCGGCGCTGCTGGAGGTCATGGAGGAGGGGCACGTCACGGTCGACCGCGACACCCACCCCGTGGGCCGGCCGTTCGTCGTGATCGCGACGCAGAACCCGATCGAGCAGGCCGGCACCTACCGGCTGCCCGAGGCGCAGCTGGACCGGTTCCTGGTCCGCACGTCGCTCGGCTACCCGGACCGCACGGCGACGGTCGAGATCCTGTC
>JAPSIJ010000114.1 GCA_031178805.1 Cellulomonas sp.
CGCGCCGGCGTCCGCCAGGTCACCGGTGCCGATCGCGTCGAGCACCCCGGCCTCCGTGCCGGGCGCGGCGGGCAGCAGCGTGCCGTCCAGCCGCTCCAGGCCCCGGCTGGCCAGCGGCGCCACGGCGAGCACGCGGGTGCGGCCCGCGACCACGCCCTTGCGCAGCCGGAGGAACACGACGCCCGCCTCCTCCTCGGCCTCCAGGCCGGCCAGCAGCACCGCCGGCGCCGCCTCGAGGTCGCGGAACGTCACGCCGAGCCCGCGGCCGGCGACCGCGTGGCCGAGGAACGCCAGCTCCTCCGCCGAGTGCGGCCGGGCCCGCAGGTCCACGTCGTTGGTGCCGAGCACCACGCGGGCGAGCTTGGCGTACGCGTAGGCGTCCTCGACGGTGAGCCGGCCGCCGGGCAGCACGCCCACGCCGCCGGCCGCCCGGGCCTGCTCCAGCCCGTGCGCGGCCACCTCCAGGGCCTCCGCCCAGGAGGCCGGGTGCAGCTCGCCGCGGCTGCCGTCCGCCGCCCGGTCCCGGACCAGCGGCGTGGTGATCCGGTCGCCCGCGGACTGCCAGGTGAACGCGAACCGGTCCTTGTCGGTGATCCACTCCTCGTTGACCTCGGGGTCGTCGCCCGCCAGCCGGCGCAGCACGACGCCGCGCCGGTGGTCCACGCGGATCGCCGAGCCGGAGGAGTCGTGCTCGCTCACGCCGGGGGTGGACACCAGGTCGAACGGCCGGGCGCGGAACCGGTACGCCGCGCCGGTCAGCGCGCCCACCGGGCAGATCTGCACCGTGTTGCCGGAGAAGTAGGACGCGAACGGGCTGCCCGACTCGTCGTCCTCGCTCGGCCCGACGGGGATGTCCGCGCCGAGCAGCACCGGGCCGCCGGTGGCGAGCCGGTCGGCGTCCTCCGGGGTGGCGGCCTCGCCGGCGAAGCCCAGCACGTCGGCGTCGAACCGGCCGATCTGCTGCATCGCCCCGCGCTGCTGCAGGTCGATGAACGGGTCGCCGGCGATCTCCCGGGAGAACCGGGTGCACCGCTGGCACAGGATGCAGCGCTCGCGGTCCAGCAGGATCTCCGTGGACACGGCGATCGGCTTGGGGAACGTGCGCTTGACGTCGACGAACCGGCTGGTCGCGCGCCCGTTGGACATCGCCTGGTTCTGCAGGGGGCACTCGCCGCCCTTGTCGCAGACCGGGCAGTCCAGCGGGTGGTTGATCAGCAGCAGCTCCATCACGCCGTGCTGCGCCTTGTCCGCCTCCGCCGAGGTGCGCTGCGTGCGCACGTCCATCCCCGGCGTCGCGGTGAGCGTGCAGGAGGCCTGCGGCTTCGGCATCTTCGCCACCGTGCCGTCGCGGCCGGGCGCCCAGACCTCGACCAGGCACTGCCGGCACGCGCCCGCCGGGGCGAGCAGCGGGTGGTCGCAGAACCGCGGGATCTGGATGCCCAGCTGCTCGGCGGCGCGGATCACCAGCGTGCCCTTCGGCACGGTGGTCTCGATCCCGTCGATCGTGAACGTGACGCCGTCCTGCGGCGGCGGCGCCGCGGGCCCGCCGGAGCCCGTCGGGCGCGGTGCGGTGACGGTCATGCGTGCACCCCCGTCAGCGTGGCGGGCCGGCCGGTGCGGCGCGGCGTGTACGGGAACAGCGCCGACCGCTCCGGCGGGAACAGCACGTCCGCCGGGGTGTGCGTGCCCGCCTCGAACTCCTCGCGGAAGTGCTGGATCGCCGAGGTGATCGGGCTGGTGGCGCCGTCCCCGAGCGCGCAGAACGCCTTGCCGAGGATGTTGTCGCACAGGTCCAGCAGCAGGTCGATGTCCCCGGCGGTCCCCCGACCCGCCTCGAGGCGGGCGAGCACCTGCGCCAGCCAGAAGGTGCCCTCCCGGCACGGGGTGCACTTGCCGCACGACTCGTGCTCGTAGAACTGCGTCCACCGGGAGACGGCCTTGACCACCGAGACGGTCTCGTCGAACACCTGCAGGGCGCGGGTGCCGAGCATCGACCCGGCGGCCCCGACCTCCTCGTAGGTGAGCGGCACGTCCAGGTGCTCGGCGGTGAAGATCGGCGTGGAGGAGCCGCCCGGGGTCCAGAACTTCAGCTCGTGGCCCTCGCGGACCCCGCCGGCCATGGCCAGCAGCTCGCGCATCGTGATGCCCAGCGGCGCCTCGTACTGGCCGGGGCGCTGCACGTGACCGGACAGGCTGAACAGCCCGTGGCCGGGCGACCGGTCCGTGCCCATCCGGCGGAACCAGTCGGCACCGCCGACCAGGATGCCGGGCACCGAGGCCACCGACTCGACGTTGTTCACCACCGTCGGGCGGGCGTACAGGCCGGCGACCGCGGGGAACGGCGGCTTGAGCCGGGGCTGGCCGCGCCGGCCCTCCAGCGAGTCGAGGAGGGCGGTCTCCTCGCCGCAGATGTACGCGCCGGCGCCGGCGTGCACCGTGACGTCCAGGTCGTAGCCGCTGCCGAGCACGTCCCTGCCGAGGTAGCCCGCGGCGTACGCCTCCTCGACCGCCTGCAGCAGCCGGCGGTAGACGTGCACCACCTCGCCGCGCACGTAGATGAACGCGTGGTGGCAGCCGATCGCGTACGAGGTGATCGCCACGCCCTCCACGAGCACCTGCGGGTCCGCCATCATCAGCGGCACGTCCTTGCAGGTGCCCGGCTCGGACTCGTCGGCGTTCACCACCAGGTAGCGGGGCCCGCCGTCCGGCTCGGGGAGGAAGCCCCACTTCATCCCGGTGGGGAACCCGGCGCCGCCGCGGCCGCGCAGGCCCGAGTCCTTCACGGCGGTCACCACGTCGGCGGGGTCCATCGCCAGGGCGTTCCGCAGGCCCCGGTAGCCGCCGCGCGACTCGTAGGTGCGCAGCGTCCAGGACCGCTCGGCGTCCCAGCGGTCGCTGAGCACCGGCGTCAGGGTGGTCGCGTCGGCCATCACGACTCCTTCGTCGTCTCGGTCGTGCCGGGGTCCCCGGCGGGCTCGCTCGTGTCGTCCGCCCGGTGCTCGGCCCGCTCCTGGTCGGCGGTGCGCTCCGGGGCGCCGGCCGCCGGGCGGTCGACGCTGGACTGCGTGCCGCCGGGCTCGGGCGCCGAGCCGGCGGGGGTGCTGCCGGCCGCGGCGGAGGCGGGCTCGCCGGACGCGTCCCCGCCCGCCGGACCGCCCGGGTCGCCGTCGAACGGCGGGGCGGTCCAGCCGTTCTCCCGCGCCAGCGCCAGGCCGCGCAGCGTCGGCCCGCCCGCGCCCACGCCCTCGTCGGCGCGGCCGTCGGGGAACCCGGCGAGCACCCGGGACATCTCGCGGAACGTCGGCACCTGCGCCGGGCCGCGGGTCGGCGCCACCGGCTCCCCGGCGATCAGCCGGCCCACCACCTCGGCGGCGCTGTCCGGCGTCTGGTTGTCGAAGAACTCCCAGTTGATCATCAGCACCGGCGCGTAGTCGCAGGCCGCGTTGCACTCGATCCGCTCGAGGGTGATCCTCCCGTCGGCCGTCGTCTCGTCGTGCCCGACGCCCAGCCGGTCGGTGAGCTCCTCCCAGATCGCGTCGCCGCCCATGATCGCGCAGAGCGTGTTGGTGCAGACGCCGACGGTGTACTCGCCGTTCGGCCGGCGCTTGTACTGCGTGTAGAACGTCGCGACCGCCGACACCTGCGCGGCGGACAGGTCCAGCGTCGCCGCGCAGAACGCGATCCCCGCCGGGCTGACGTACCCGTCCTCGCTCTGCACCAGGTGCAGCAGCGGCAGCAGCGCGGAGCGCGGGTCGGGGTAGCGGGCCACCACCCGGGCGGCGTCGGCGGCGAGCCGGGCGCGGGTGCCCTCGTCGTAGGCGGCGCGGGACCGGCCGCCCCCGGGCACGGTCTGGTCGACGGCGGTCATCAGCGGTCCACCCCTCCGAGCACCGGGTCGATGGACGCGACCGAGCAGACGACGTCCGCCACCTGCCCGCCCTCGCAGAGCACCGACACGGACTGCAGGTTGTTGAACGACGGGTCGCGGAAGTGCGCCCGGTACGGCTTGGTGCCGCCGTCGGAGACGAGGTGCACGCCGAGCTCGCCGCGCGGGTGCTCGACCGTCTGCCACACCTGGCCGGCGGGGACCCGGAAGCCCTCCGTCACCAGCTTGAAGTGGTGGATCAGGGCCTCCATCGAGGTGCCCATGATCTCGCGGATGTGGTCCAGGGAGTTGCCCATGCCGTCGCTGCCGATCGCGAGCTGCGCGGGCCAGGCGATCTTCCGGTCCGCGACCATCACCGGCGCGCCGCCGCCCTGGCCCGAGGCCTGCAGCCGGTCCAGCACCTGGTCGACGATCCGCATGGACTGGTAGCACTCCTCGAACCGCAGGACCATCCGGTCCCAGCAGTCCGCGCCCTCGGCGGTCGGCACGTCGAACTCGTAGGTCTCGTACCCGCAGTACGGCGCGGCCTTGCGCACGTCGTACGGCAGCCCGGTCGAGCGCAGCATCGGGCCGGTGATGCCCAGCGCCATGCACCCGGCGAGGTCCAGCACCCCGACGCCCTGCAGCCGGCCCTTGAGGATCGGCTGGCCGAGCATCAGGTCCTCGAGCTGCGTGAGGTAGCGGCGGACGCCGACCAGCGCCTCGCGCACCGAGTCCAGCGCGCCCGGCGGGATGTCCTGCGCGACGCCGCCCGGGCGGATGTACGCGTGGTTCATCCGCAGGCCGGTGATCAGCTCGAAGACCCGCAGGATCTCCTCGCGGGCGGTGAAGCCGACCGTCATGATCGTCGTCGCACCGAGCTCGTTGCCGCCGGTGGCCAGGCACACCAGGTGCGAGGCGATCCGGTTCAGCTCCATCATCAGCACCCGGATCTGGGTGGCGCGCTCCGGGACGTCGTCGGTGATGCCGAGCAGCTTCTCCACCGCCAGGCAGTACCCGGCCTCCTGGAACAGCGGGGCGACGTAGTCCATCCGCGTGCAGAACGTCACGCCCTGCGTCCAGGTGCGGTGCTCCATGTTCTTCTCGATGCCGGTGTGCAGGTAGCCGATGCCCGCGCGGGCCTCGGTCACCGTCTCGCCGTCGATCTCCAGCATCAGGCGCAGCACCCCGTGCGTGGACGGGTGCTGCGGGCCCATGTTCACGACGATCCGCTGCTCGCCGAGCCGGGCGGCCTCCTCGGCGATGTCGGACCAGTCGCCGCCCGTCGCCTCGAAGGTGCGCAGGCCGATCGTCTCGTCGTCGACGACGTGGCCCGTGGCGTGGGGTGCGCTCATGAGTACTGCCTCCGCTGGTCGGCCGGCGGCACGGTGGCGCCCTTGTACTCCACCGGGATGCCGCCGAGCGGGTAGTCCTTGCGCTGCGGGTGCCCGGGCCAGTCGTCCGGCATCTCGATCCGCGCCAGGTCGGTGCGGCCGGTGAAGACGATGCCGAAGAAGTCCCAGGTCTCGCGCTCGTGCCAGTCGTTGGCCGGGTAGACGTCCACGGTGCTCGGGATCCGCGGGTCCGCGTCCGGCACCGCCACCTCCAGCCGCAGCCGGCGGCCGTGGGTCACCGACACCAGGTGGTAGACGGCGTGCAGCTCGCGGTCGGTGTCCTGCGGGTAGTGCACCCCCGAGACGCCGAGGGACAGCTCGAACCGCAGGTCCTGGTCGTCGCGCAGGTGCCGCGCCACCTCCGGCAGGTGCGCCGCGACGACGTCCAGCGTCAGCTCGCCGCGGTCCACCACGACCGACTCGACCGCCGCCGCGAATCCCGTGCCGGAGCCGTCGAGCAGCTCGGCCAGCACGTCCACCACCTCGTCGAACCAGCCCCCGTACGGCCGCTCGCTCGGGCCGGGCAGCACCACCGTCTGCACCAGGCCGCCGAACCCGGACGTGTCCCCGGTGCCGTGCACCCCGAACAGGCCCTCGCGCACCTCGACGACGTCGAGCGGCCGCCCGGTCGCCGCGCCCTGCGCACCCGCCTCCAGCGCCGTCTCGCTGGTGCGCTGCGCCCCCGGCTCACCGGTCGCGCCGGCCTTGGCGGCGGCCTCGGCGCCGGTCCTCTCGTCGCTCATCGCAGCAGCCCCGTCATCTGGGACGTGGGCGTCGCCCGCAGCGCGGCGGCCTCGACCTCGCGCGCCACGTCGGCGCGGTCCCGGCCCAGCGGCTCGGCCTTGATCTGCTCGTGCAGCTCGAGGATCGCGTTGATCAGCATCTCCGGCCGCGGCGGGCAGCCCGGCAGGTAGATGTCCACCGGCACGACGTGGTCGACGCCCTGCACGATCGCGTAGTTGTTGAACATCCCGCCGCTGCTGGCGCACACGCCCATCGACAGCACCCACTTGGGCTCGGCCATCTGGTCGTAGACCTGCCGCACCACCGGCGCCATCTTCTGGCTGACCCGGCCGGCGACGATCATCAGGTCGGCCTGCCGCGGCGACGCGCGGAACACCTCCATGCCGAACCGGGAGATGTCGAACCGGCTGCCGCCGGTCGCCATCATCTCGATCGCGCAGCACGCGAGCCCGAACGTCACCGGCCACAGCGACGCCTTGCGGACGAGCCCGGCCAGGTTCTCGACCGTCGTCAGCAGGAAGCCGGAGGGAGCCTCTTCGATCCCCATGTCCTCAGTCCTCGTCCCACTCCAGGCCGCCGCGGCGCCACTCGTACAGGAACGGCACCGTGATCAGTGCCAGGAAGCCGACCATCGCGACCACCCCGAACACCGCGAGCTCGTCGAAGGACACCGCCCACGGGTAGAGGAACACGACCTCGATGTCGAAGATGATGAAGGTCATCGCGACCAGGTAGTACTTCACCGGGAACCGGCCGCCGCCCACCGCGTGCGGGGTCGGCTGGATGCCGCACTCGTAGGCCTCGAGCTTCGCGCGGTTGTACCGCCGCGGGCCCACGACGGCGCTCGCGGCGAGGCCGCCCACCGCCAGGACGGCGGCGATCCCCATCATGACGAGGAGGGGGACGTACGGGTTGGTCATCGGTGCTCTCCTGCTGGGGGGTGGAGTGCTGTCCGGGGC
>JAPSIJ010000115.1 GCA_031178805.1 Cellulomonas sp.
TCGCCGACACGGTGGTGACGACGATCAAGCGCCCCGCCCGCGCCGCCTGACGCCCGCACCCGCCCCCGGCCCGCGCCCGCGCGCCCCTCGCTCCCGCGCACCCTCGCGCAACTCGGGCACCCGCGCGCCCTGCGCACCTGCACCTGCACCTGCGCACGCGCCGCGACGACGGCGTACTCCCTGGAGTGCGCCGTCGGCGCGGCTCTTGCGCCATCGCGGGCAGCGGGGGAGGGGAGGGGCGGGGGCGTGCGGGTGCGGGTCAGGCGGCGAGGAGCAGGGCCGTCGGGGCCGGGGCCGGGAGCGGGCGGCGCGCCGCCGGGCCCGGGGCCGCCGTCAGGTCCACGACCACGCGGCCCGCGGCCCGGGCGAGGTCGGCGTGGGCGTCGCCGACGAGGTCGACCAGGGCCAGCCCGAGGGCGCGGCACACGGCGCCCAGCACCTCCGAGGACGCCTCCTTGCGGCCGCGCTCCACCTCGGACAGGTACGGCACGGAGACCCGGGCGGCCTCCGCCACGTCCCGCAGGGTGCGGCCCTGGCGCTCGCGGTGCCGGCGCAGCACCGCGCCGACGAGGACGCGCAGCGGCGGCTCGGGCACGGGTGCGACGGCCCCGACGGGGCGGTGCCCGACGGCGGGCCGGACGGCGAGCCGGACGGCGGGCGGGACGGCGGCGGGCGGCTGCGGCACGGGGACCTCCTCGGTCCCCGCCACGGTAGCCCCGGCGGGCCGGGCAGCACGCGGTGCGCCGTTCTGCCGTCAGCAGACGCCCCGTCCGGACCCCGGGCGCCCCCGGCGTGCCCGATCGCCGCGGAGCGGCGACGATGGGGCGATGCGGGGGCGTGCCGAGGAGGGCTGGTGGGGGGTCGTGATCGACGCCCCGGACCCGCCCGCGCTCGCGGCGTTCTACGCGCAGGTGCTCGGCTGGCAGGTGGTGGGCGACGACCCCGACCACGCCGTCGTGGCGGCGCCCTCCGGGGTGGCGTACCTGGCCGTGCAGCGCAACCACGACTACGTGCCGCCGGTGTGGCCGCCCGAGCGCGGGTCGCAGCAGATGATGCTGCACCTGGACGTCGAGGTGGTCGAGCTCGACCAGGCCGTGGCGGACGCCGTGCGGCTGGGCGCGCGGCTCGCGCCGACCCAGGACCAGGCGACCGTCCGGGTGATGGTGGACCCGGCGGGCCACCCGTTCTGCCTGTACCGGGACGGGTAGCCGCCCCGGGCGGGTCGCGTCGCCGGGACGGCGACGGCTCCGGCGCGTACTGTCGGGCCGTGAGATCGCCGTGGTTCCTGCGCGTGACGGCCGGCAGCGAGGCCGGCGCCGTCGCCCGCGAGGTCGACTGGGCGGCCACGCCCCTCGGCGTGCCCGGCACCTGGCCGACGGCGCTGCGGGTGACGGTCGAGACGTGCTTCGCGACCCGCTTCCCGGTGCTGGTGGCGTGGGGTCCCGAGCTCACCATGATCTACAACGACGGCTACCGGTCGATCCTGGGCGCCGACAAGCACCCCGGGGCGATGGGGTCGCCCGTCGCGGAGGTGTGGAAGGAGATCTGGGACGACCTGGTGCCCCTCGTGGACGAGGTGATGGTGCACGGGCGGCCGACGTGGTCCGAGGACACGCTCCTGATGATGCACCGCTCCGGCTACGACGAGGAGGCGTACTTCACCTGGTCCTACTCGCCGATCCGGGACGCCGACGACCAGGTGCGCGGCCTGCTCGACATCGCGACGGAGACCACGGAGCAGGTCGTCGAGCGGCGGCGGATGGCGCTGGTCGGCCGGCTGTCCGCCGTGCTCGGGGCGGCGCACGGCGACGTGGCGGAGGTCGGCCGGCAGGCGGTGGCGGTGCTCACCGGCGCGCCTGACGTCGCGGCGGCGGACGTGCACCTGCCCGGGCCGGACGGGCGGGTGGCGCTGGTCGCGTCGACCGGGCCCTCGGCCACCACCCCGGCGGCGGCCGACGTGGTCGAGCGCGTCCTGCGCACCGGCGTCGCCGAGGAGCGCGGCCGCACGGTGGTGCACCCGCTGTCCACGAACGGCGACGGCGCGCCGTGCGGCGTGCTGGTGCTCGCGGCGGGGGACCGGCGCCCGTGGGACGACGGGTACCGGGAGTTCTTCCGCCTGGTCGCCGCCGCGGTGGGGACCGCGGCCAGCGGCACCCTGCGGCACCTGCGCGAGGTCGGCCACCTCCGGGAGGTCAGCGACACGCTGCAGGCGGCGATCGTGCCGGGCGGCTCGACGCTGCCGGGCGTCGTGGCGCGGTACCTGCCCGCGACCGGCGACCTCGCGGTGGGCGGCGACTGGTACGACGTGGTCGAGCTCGGCCCCGGCCGGCGCGCCCTGGTGGTGGGCGACTGCGTGGGCCACGGGCTGGACGCCGCGGCGCGGATGGGCCAGCTGCGGGCCGCGGGCCGCGCCCTGCTGCTGGAGGACCGCAGCCCGGCGGCGGTGCTCGAGGGCCTGGACCGGTTCGCCCGGACGCTGCCCGGCGCGGAGTCCACCACGGTGTTCTGCGGCGTGGTGGACGAGGTGGAGCACACGCTGACGTACGCGGTGGCGGGACACCTGCCGCCGGTGCTCGCCCGGGTGGACGGGCGCACCGAGCTGCTCAGCGGCGGCCGCGGCACCGTGCTCGGGTTCGCCGGCCGGCCGCGCGAGGAGGCCGTCGAGCGCCTCGACGACGACGACCTGCTCGTGGTGTACACCGACGGGCTGATCGAGCGCCGGGCGGAGTCGCTGCGGTACGGCCTGGACCGGCTGCTCGCCGCGGTGGCGGCGCAGCCCACCGGCGCGCGCACCGGCGTGGTGGCCGACGACCTGCTCCGCCGGCTCGCCCCGCACGGCGCGGAGGACGACGTGGCGCTCGTGGTCTACCGCGCGGGCAGCGTCGCGGACCCGACGGCGCCGGTCGACGACCGGGGCGCCGCGGTCGCCGCGGACTGACCCCCCGGCCCGCCGTCCCCGCCGCGTCCGGCGGTCAGCCGGCGGAGGAGCCCTCGACGAACCCCCAGAAGGCCGGCTTGGCCTGCAGGTCGTCGTCGAACAGCAGCGGCGCCTCGAACGGGCGGTCCTGCGGCCAGGTGCGCAGCCAGGACCGGGTGTCGTACAGCCCCCAGACGCTGACGAACGCGAGGTCGCGCGCGGCGAACGCCGACACCAGCTCCCGCACCTGGTCGCCCTGCTGGTCCAGCCGGTCCTGCGGGGTGGCGTCGAGCTGCTCGTCCCGGTCGGACACCGCCACGTCGAGCTCGGTCACCGCCTGGCGGAGCCCCAGCCCGGCCACGGCGTCGAGCGTGGTGGCGACCCGGCCGACGTCGGTGCGCAGGCTCACGTGCATCTGGTGGCCGACGGCGTCGACCGGCGCGCCGGCGGCCTGCAGGTCCATCAGCAGCCGCACCAGCTCCCGCCGGCGGTCGGGCGCGTCGGTGTCGTAGTCGTTGAGGTAGAGCACGACGTCCGGCCCGAACGCCTCGCGGGCGACGCGGAACGCCTCGGCGACGTAGTCCGGGCCGAGCACCTCGTACCACCGGCTGCGCCGCAGGCCGTCGTCCTCCTCGGGGTCGAGGGCCTCGTTCACCACGTCCCAGGAGGTCACCGGGTTCGCGTCGCCGTACCGCTCGGCGAGGTGGTCGGCCAGCGCGGTCACGTGGGTGCGCAGGCGCTCGCGCAGCAGCGCCCGGTCCTCCTCGCTGCTCGTGAGCGGGCGGCCGTCGGGGGCCTGGAAGAACCAGTCCGGGGTGGACCGGTGCCAGACCAGGGTGTGCCCGTGCACGGTCAGCCCGTGCTCGACGGCGACATCCAGCACCTCGTCCATCGGGCCGAAGTCGAACTCGCCCTCGACGGGCTGCACGGTGACCGGCTTCATCGCGTTCTCGGCGGTGACCTGGTCGAAGTGGCGCAGCAGCAGGTCCGCCGGGCGCCCCGTGAGGTCCTGCGGGCCGACGGCGGCGCCGACCGGGAACGCCGCCACGTCGCGCAGCGCCGGCACGTCGGTCTGCACGGCGGGGGTCGGCCGCTGCACGGTCACGTCGTCCACCCGCACGTCGGCCAGCGACTCCGGCGTCTCCACGTAGAGCCGCCACTGGCCGCCGCCCTCCGGCACCTGCGCGGAGCCGGACAGCTGCACCCAGTCCCCGGACGACGCGGTGCCGCGCGCGACGTGCAGGTACAGCGGCTCGGCGGTGCCCGGGTCGCGCTCCAGGGTCAGCTGCACGTCGGCGTCCTCGGCACCGTCGCCGAGGCGGACCCAGGCCGAGACGGTGTGCACCTGGCCCTGCGCCATCGCCCCGGACAGGTCCACGGCACCGCCGTGCCACGGCTCGGAGCGCCCCGACACCAGCAGGCTGCCGGCCCCGCTCCGGGTGACGTCCTGCACGGCGTCCACCGCCACGCCGTCACCGAGCGGCTGCCAGCCCTCGTCGCCCTCGTCGAACCCGCTGGCCAGCACCGTGGTCATCGCCTCGGCGGGCGGGGGGCTCGCGCTCGCGCCGGCGGTCGGGGCGGGCGCCGGCTCCGCCCGGTCGTCGTCGTCGTCGCGGGACACCAGCACCACCACCAGCACGAGCACGAGGACGACGACGAGGGCACCGGCGCCGATCATCAGGGCGGGTCGGCGCACGCGGGGGTCCTCCGGGTCGGGTCGGGGTCGGGGACGGGGCACCACCGTAGGCACCCGCGACCGGCCGGGGCCAGCGCCGGCCGGTCCCGGCCCGGCCCGGGCGGGTCCCGCGGGCCGCGCCCGCCGGGGCGCGCGCGGGGTCGGTGGTCCCTACGCTGGGCGGGTGCGGGCCATGACGTGGAACGTGTGGTGGCGCTTCGGCGGCGCGTGGCGGGAGCGGGAGCCCGCCCTCCTGGGCGTGCTCGCGGACGTGCGGCCCGACGTGCTCGCGCTCGCGGAGACCTGGCGCGACGGGGACGTCGCGCAGCCCGACCTGATCGCGGAGCACCTGGGCCACGCCGCCGCGGTGTTCGTGCCGATCGGCCTGCCGCCGGTGCCCGAGCCGCCCGAGGAGCCGGACCAGGCGGGCGTGGAGATGGGCATCGGCCTGGTGTCGCGCTGGCCGCTGCTCGCGACGCGGACGGTCCCGCTGCCCGCCGACGAGCGACCCGGCCCGCAGCCGCACGCCCTGCACGCGACGGTGGACCACCCCGCGGGGCCGCTGCACGTGGTCGTCGGCTGCATCGAGTGGGAGCCCCGGTACGGCGGGGACCGGATGGCGCAGGCGTGGGCGCTGGCCGACCTCGTCGCGGACTCGGCGCTCGACGGCGACCTGCCGGTGCTGCTGCTCGGCGACCTGAACGCGACGCCGGACGGCCCGCAGCTCGCGGCGCTCACCCGGCAGCTCACCGACCTGTGGCCCGCGGGCGGCGGAGACCCCGACGCGGTCACGCTGAGCTCCCGGGTCCCGCAGGCGCCCCTGGAGGCCACGGAGCTGATCGACCGGCGGATCGACCACGTCCTCGCCCGGCCGGGGCGGCCCGGCGGCCCGGCGGTCCGGGCGAGCGGGGCCCGGCTCGCCGGCACCGAGCCCGTGGCGGGCCGGTACCCGTCGGACCACTTCGCGGTCGTCGTCGACGTGGAGCTGGGCCCGTGACGCGCGCGGCGGTGCGGCGGGCGGGCGCCGCGGCGGTGCTGGCCGCGGTGCTCGCGACCGCGGCGTGCGCACCCGGCCAGGACCCCGTCCCCTCGCCCGGCGTGCGGGCCGAGGCGGAGCGGGCCCCGGCCACGGAGGAGGCGGCGACCGCCCCCGCCGTCGTCGTCGCGCCGGACGTCGCGTGGACCGACCGCGACGCGGTCGCCCCCGACGCCCTGGCCGCGGGGTTCGCGGGCACCGTGCAGGAGATCGGCCCCGAGCTCGCCGCGCGGATGGCGCCGTCCTGGCGCGCGGGGTGCCCCGTGCCGCTGGCGGACCTGCGCTACGTCACCGTCACCCACCGCGACTTCACCGGCGGCACGGCGACCGGCGAGCTCGTCGTGCACGCCGACGTCGCGGACAGCGTGGTCGCCGTGTTCGGCGAGCTGTTCGCGCAGGGGTACCCGATCCGCTCGATGCGGCTGGTGGACGACTTCGGCGGCAGCGACGACGCGTCCATGGCGGCCGACAACACCTCCGCGTTCAACTGCCGGCCGATCAGCCGCGGCACCGGCTGGTCGGAGCACGCCTACGGCCGGGCGATCGACCTCAACCCGGTGGAGAACCCGTACGTGCGCGGGACGCTGGTGCTGCCGCCGGAGGGCGAGCCGTTCGCCGGCCGGCCGGACGCACCGGGCGTCGTGCACGCCGGCGACGCCGTGGTGCGCGCGTTCGCCGCGCACGGCTGGCAGTGGGGCGGCGACTGGTCGTCCCCGGTCGACTACCAGCACTTCTCCACCACCGGCCGCTGACCCCGCCCCCTCCCGGCGCGTGGGGCCCCGCAGGTCGGGACCAAGGGCCCTGGTGCGACCGGGTGACGTGGGCGCATGGTGGGACTACACGCAGCCCTGAGCACAGGAGGTGCGAGATGGACGACAGGGTGGTCGTCGGGTACGACACGTCGCCGGAGTCGGCGACGGCGGTCCGCTGGGCCGCGACACAGGCCGCCGACCGCGGCTGGGCGCTGGACGTGGTGCACGTCTGGGGCTTCGCGGGCCGGGACGGCGGCGGCGCGGGCGACTCGTGGCTGGGTCGCCAGGTGCAGCAGCAGGTGCGCGAGGTCGCCGAGGAGGGCGCGCGGCTGGCGACGGAGACGGCGCCGGGGATCGACGCCCGGCCGGTCGTGCTGCACGGCCCGCCGGCGGCGGTGCTCGCCGAGCACGCCGCGGACGCGCGGCTCGCGGTGGTGGGGAGGCGCGGTGCCGGCACGGTGCGGGCGGCGCTGCTGGGCTCGGTGACGACGGGCGTGCTGCACCGGGCGGCGTGCCCGGTGGCGGTGGTGCCGCCCGGCACGCGAC
>JAPSIJ010000116.1 GCA_031178805.1 Cellulomonas sp.
CCCGCGGCGGGCGTGGTGCCGGCGCCGCGGCGTCCGGCCTGCCCGCCCTGCGGGGCCCGGCCGCCGCCCGCGGACCGCTGCCGCGCGGGGTGCGCCGGCGCCGGGGCGGCGACGGGCGCCACGTGCGGCGCGACGTCGCCGACCAGCGCGGCCACGACCGGGGAGCCCGGGGCGACGCGCTGCGGCGTGACGGTGATCTTCGCCTTGCGGGTCAGGTCGCGGACGTCGCCGGCCTGCTCCGGCAGCTGCACGGTGACGACGTCGCCGCCCGACCCGGCGCGGGCGGTGCGGCCCGAGCGGTGCAGGTACGCCTTGTGCTCGGCCGGCGGGTCGACGTGCACGACGAGCTCGATGTCGTCGACGTGGATGCCGCGCGCGGCGATGTCGGTCGCGACCAGCACCTTGACCTCGCCCGAGGTGAACGCGGCGAGGTTCCGCTCGCGGGCGCCCTGGCCGAGGTTGCCCTGCAGGTCCACGGCGGGGATGCCGTCCTGCGTGAGCTGCTTGGCGAGCTTCTTCGCCTGGTGCTTGGTGCGGGTGAACAGGACGCGGCGGCCGGTGCCGGAGGCGAGCTCGCGCACGACCTCCTTCTTCGCGTCGGCGTCCGCGACCACGAGCACGTGGTGGGTCATGGTCGACACCGGGGCGACCTCGGGGTCCACCGAGTGCGTCGTGGGCCGGTCCAGGTACCGCTTGACCAGGGCGTCGACGCCGTTGTCCAGCGTCGCGGAGAACAGCAGCCGCTGGCCGCCGCGCGGGGTGCGGTCCAGCAGGCGCTTCACCACGGGCAGGAAGCCCAGGTCGGCCATGTGGTCCGCCTCGTCGAGCACGGTGACCTCGACGGCGTCGAGCGAGCACAGGCCCTGCTTGATCAGGTCCTCGAGGCGGCCGGGGCAGGCGACGAGCACGTCGATGCCGCCGTTGAGGGCCGACACCTGCCGGCTCTGCGCCACGCCGCCGAAGATGGTCGTCGAGGTCAGGCCCGCGACGGTGGCCAGCGGCTCCACGGTGGCGTGGATCTGCGTCGCCAGCTCGCGGGTCGGCGCCAGGATCAGGGCGCGCGGCCGGGCCTTGGCGCGCTGGGACTTCGAGTCGGCGAGCCGCGCCACGACGGGCAGCGCGAACGCGATGGTCTTGCCGGAGCCGGTACGGCCGCGGCCGAGGACGTCACGGCCCTTGAGGGTGTCCGGCAGCGTCGCGGTCTGGATGGGGAACGGGTCGGTGATGCCGCGCTGCGCGAGGGAGCGGGCGAGAGCGGCGGGCACACCGAGATCGGTGAAGCTGGTCATGAGGGAGCGCCTTTCCGGCGTCGGTTCGGTACCGCGCGGTCCGCGCGAGGGCGGCGACCGGCGCCGGCGGCTCAGTCAGGCGAGCTTCTGCTGGCGGCGCAGGGCGCCCTGCGTGCGCAGGACGTAGCGGAAGAGCTCGTCCGTCTCCCGCGGGGAGGTCTCCACGAACTGACAGCCGTAGTGCGTCCCGGTGCGCGAGGGCTGGGCGCGGACGACGACCGCCTGCAGCCAGAACGCGTCCGACAGCTCGGGGAAGACGAACCTCACCGTGCTGCCAGGGGGCAGCTCGGTCTGACTCATCATACGCATCCCGTGCGCGGACACGTCGAGGACGGTGAACCGGAAGGGCACCTCGGCCCCCGGGGCGGCGTCCGCCGGGGCCTCCCCGTCGGCGTCGGGCTCCGCCGCGCGCACCGCGAAACCCTCGCACTCGACGGTCACCGCGACGCGGGCGACCGCGCGCTTCTGCAGCGTCGAGAGCAGCTCCACGCCGACGAACGCGACGGTGTCCGCGGTGACGCGGCCGACCTCGCCGACGTACACGCACTCGCCGCGCACGTCGTCCAGCACGCGGAGCGTGTAGACCTCCTCCTCGGCGAGGCCGCGGACGAGGCCCTCGGTGCCGACCCACAGCACGCCGTCCTCGAACGTGCGGACGTAGCCGCTGAGGACGGTGCTGCCGTCGTTCTCGACGGAGCACAGCGCGAGCTCGTGCATGGGAGGGGTCCGTCCGGAGGGGGTGCGCAGGGCAGGGGCGGCTCGGAGGCTACCCGGCACCACCGGCGGCGGACGTGCGCCGATCGGGTGCTCCCACCTGTGTCGCGCAATTTCAGCCGCTGCGACAAACTCGGGCGAAACGCCGCATCCCGGATCTTCTCGCCATATCCGGCGGGGCAACCGTAGTCTCGCCCCCAGGTCGTCCGGACGGGCGACCTCGACCCACCCGACGACACGAGGCCCGAGCTGGCAACCGCACACCGCCGCTGGCCGCTGACCCGCTACTTCGCCGTGGTCAGTGTCGTCGCCATGCTCGCGCTCGGCGTGACGCTGGTCCTCGTGACGTCCAACGTCATGCAGGACCAGGCCCGGCGCGACGGGGTCGCCCTCGCGCGGAGCATCGAGTCCTACGCCTCCGGCAGCGTGCCCGAGCAGGCGTTCACCGTGGGCGTGCTCGCGCCCGAGGACGCCGCCCGCGTCACCGCCCAGGTCGACGGCTTCCGCGAGCTGCGGCGGCTGCGGATGTGGACGGTCGACGGCACCCTCCTCTACGACTCCCTGGCCGACGCGACCGGGTTCCCCGACGGCGACCGGCTGGACGCGGCCACCCGGCAGCGCGAGCCCGACGCGCAGCTGGTCACCGAGGTGCAGGGCGACGAGTTCGGCGGCACCGAGACCACGCTGCTCGACGTCTACGTCCCCGTGCAGCACGGCGGGGTCGTCGTCGGCGCCGCCGAGGTGATGCTCGACTACCAGGGGACCAGCGACGCCGTCGCCTCCGCCACCCGGACCGTGACGCTCGTGGTCGCCGGCGGCCTGGTGCTGCTCTGGCTCCTGCTGTTCCGCACCGTGTGGAACGCCTCCCGGCGGCTGCAGTCCTCCGCGCTGGAGAACGCCCGCCTGGCGCTGCTCGACTCCCTCACCGGCCTGCCGAACCGCCGGATGCTCGCCGACCGGCTCGAGCGCGCCATCGCGGACTCGCACGCCACCGGCACCACCGTCGGCCTGGCGCTGCTGGACATCGACCGGTTCAAGGACATCAACGACTCGCTCGGCCACGACCGCGGCGACGAGCTGCTGGAGCAGGTCGCGCAGCGGCTGCGCGGCGACCTGCGCGAGGAGGACGTGGTCGCCCGGCTCGGCGGCGACGAGTTCGCCATCCTGTTCCCCGACGTGCTGTCCGTGGCGGACGCCGACGCGGCCGCCCGCCGGGTGCGGCAGCTGTTCGTGCCGCCGTTCATGCTCGGCGACCTCGCCCTGCACGTCGACACGTCCATCGGCGTCGCCTGCCTGCCGGACCACGCGGACGACGGCTCGTCGCTGATGCGGATGGCCGACGTCGCCATGTACACGGCCAAGACGCACCGCCTCGGCGTCTCCGTGTACTCCCCGGAGGAGGACGACTCCTCCCCCGCCCGCCTCGTCCTGCTGGGCGACCTGCACCGCGCGCTCGGCGTCGACGACGAGCTGCAGCTGCACTACCAGCCGAAGATCGACCTGCGCACCGGCCGCACCGTCGGGCTCGAGGCCCTGATGCGCTGGCGGCACCCCACCCGCGGGATGCTGCCACCCGACCTGTTCGTCCCGCTGGCGGAGCAGTCCGGCCTGATCCACGACCTCACCCGGTACGCGCTGCGCACCTGCGTCGCCCAGCTCGCCCGGTGGTCCGAGGACGGTGACCCGGTGCCCGTCGCGGTCAACCTCTCCGCGCACGACGTCACGTCCCACGCCGTGGTCGACGTGATCGAGGAGCTGCTGGCGCGGCACGACGTCCCGCCCGCGCTGCTCGAGGTCGAGATCACCGAGACCGCCCTGGTCAGCGACCCGTCCCGCGTCGTGCCGGTGCTGGAGCGGCTGAGCGAGATCGGCGTGCACGTCTCGATCGACGACTTCGGCATCGGCAACACCTCGATCTCCCAGCTGCTCGACCTGCCGGTGCACGGGCTGAAGATCGACCGGCTGTTCGTCGCGGACATGGCCGGCAACGGGCGCGAGGGGTCGGAGGTCATCGTCAAGGCGATGGTCGACCTGGCGCACTCGTTCGGCCTGCAGGTCGTCGCGGAGGGCGTCGAGGACGCCGCCACCGCCGAGGCGCTGCGCCGGCTGACCGTCGACCAGGCGCAGGGCTACCTGTACTCCCCGGCGGTCCCGCCGGACCGGCTGCGCGCCGAGGACCTGCCCCGTGACCGGGGGGCGCGACACGCCGTCACATCCGTCACCCACGAATCGGGCAGAACGCCTCAAGGTGCGACACCATCGGACCGATAGACCCCAGTACGCCCGATTCCACTCACCCGTGAGGACGCCACCCGGATGGACGAGCTGCTCCGCGAGATGATCACGCCCCCCGCCCCGCGGCGGGACCCGGCGCGACGCCGCCGCCTGGTCGCGACCGTGTCGATCCTCGGCATGGCCGCGCTCGGCATGACGTCGCTCGTGACCTCCGCGATCTTCACGGACAACGACGACACCGGCCGCACCGGCATCACCACCGGCACGGTCGACATCACCGCCGGCGAGGACGTGGCGTTCGTGCTGCCCCCCGGCAACCTGGCGCCCGGCGACGAGGTGTACAGCCCGGTCACCGTGCAGAACGCCGGCTCGCTGGCCCTGGTCTACGGCGCGCAGTACGTCGTGACCGGCGACTCGGGGCTCGGCTCGCAGCTGTCCCTCGACCTGTTCGCCGCGCCGGCCGCGTCCTGCTCCGAGGCCGGCCTGGCCGGCGCGACGCCGATCGGCTCGGCCGCCGCCCCGCTCGCGACCACGCCCACGCCGATCGTCGCCACGGAGCGCAGCCTGTTCGCCGCCGCCGCCGAGGAGCTCTGCGTGCGGGTGTCGCTGCCCCTGGAGCTCGGCAACGAGTACCAGAACACCAGCGCCGACCTCACGCTGACGTTCGTCGCGGAGCAGGACCCCACCGACCCGCACCGCTGATCCGGGAGGTCCGGGCACGCCGATGACGAGCAGGCCGCACCCGACGGTCGAGCGCCGGGCTCCCCACGGGGAGCGCCACCCCCGGCACGCGACGCCGGTCAGCACGCGCCGCCGCGCCCTGCGCACGGCGCTGTGGACCGTCATCGTCGTCTGCGGCATCGCCTACGCCGGGTCGCTCGCCGTCCCGCTGTGGTTCCAGGCCAACGGGCAGCGGCTGCTGATCGTCACCTCGGGCTCGATGTCGGGTCCCGAGCAGGGGTCGTTCGACGCCGGCGACGCGGTGGTGATGCGCCGGATCGACGACCCCTCGCAGCTCCGGGTCGGCCAGGTGGCGACCTTCTGGCCGGCCGGCTCCGACCAGCTCGTCACCCACCGGATCATCGCCCTGCGGAACCTGCCGGTGATGCAGCAGGACGAGGCGACCGGCCGGATGGTGCAGACCACCGACCCCGAGACCGGCGAGCCGCTGACCCGGCCGTACATCTTCACCAAGGGCGACGCCAACCGCACGCCGGACCCCGACGCCACCCCGCTGTCCCAGGTGCGCGGCATCATCCTGCACGTCTACCCCCGCTGGGGCTGGGTGCTGGACTGGGCGGGCTCCGCCCGCGGCCGGGCCGCGATGCTGGCGCCGCCGCTCGCCGCGCTGGCCACCCTGGAGATCCTGTCCCTGCTCGACGACCGGCGCGCGCGCCGCGAGGCCGGCGAGCCCCGACCCACCGCACGGGACCGGCGCGACGATGCGCTCCTCCTCGGCTGACGCCGCCGCCGACCGCCCCACGCCCCTGCTGGGCCGGTGGGGCCGGCTGGTGCTGGGCACGCTGCTGGTCGGCGCCGCACTGCTGGGCCCGGCGGTCGGCTACGCCTCCGCGCAGTTCACGGACGACGAGGCGCACGTGACCATCACGATCTCGGTGGCGCCCACGGAGCCGGCCCCCGAGCCCGAGCCGTCGGCGACGCTCGAGGAGCCGGCCCCGCTGCCCTGACGCCCCGGGTGCCCCGACGCCGCGGGTGCCCGACGCCCCGCCACCTGGCGCCGCGCCACCTGCGCCGAGGTCGTCCTCTGCCCGCGAGGTCGTCCGTCGGAAGGGACGACTTCGCCGCGGCAGGACGACCTCGGCGGTGCCGGTGGTCAGGTGTTGGGCTGCTCCGCGGAGATGTCCGCGAGGGCGGAGGTCTCGTCCCGCTCGATCGCGAGGTCGCCGATCGACACGATGCCGACCAGGTCGTCCCCGGCGACGACGGGGAGCCGGCGCACGGCGTGCTCGCGCATCAGCTGCACCGCGCGCTCCTGCGGGTCGGCGGGGCCCACGGTGACCAGCGTGCTGCTGCAGGCCCGGCGCACCGGGTCCTCCGGGGCGCCGCCGTCGGCGAGCACCCGCACGACGAGGTCCCGGTCGGTGACCAGGCCGACGAGCCGGCCGTCCTCGACCACGACCAGCGCGCCGGTGTCGCCCGCGCGCATCAGCTCCGCGGCGTCGCGCACGGTCTGCGTGGCCTCGATGGTGGTGGGTGCCGGGGTCAGGACGTCGCTCACGGTTCCAGCCATGGTGTGCCTCCCTGCGGGGTCGCTCTCGGACCCTCCCAGCGTCCGCCCGCCCCCGCGCCCCCGCATCCCGGCCCGCACCCGCGCGGGCCCGCCGCCGCCGAGACTGCACTCGATGCGCCTTCCCGGCCCGGGGAAGGCGCATCTGCTGCAGTCTCGGCAAAGGGTCGGCGCGCGGAAAGAAGGGGTCAGCTGAAGCCGATGGCGCGCTGGGCGACGCGGTAGGCCAGCACCGACACCCGGCGGCCCGCGGGGCCCGGGAGGTTGGACAGCTGCCCGAGGACGGTCCACCGGACCTTGCGGTACAGCCAGAAGTCCTGCCGGCGCAGCTCCGACCACAGCCGGTCGCGCTCGGCGAGGGACTCGCGGGTCCCGGCGCGGATCAGCAGGATCGAGGACACCGTGCAGATGATCTCGACGT
>JAPSIJ010000117.1 GCA_031178805.1 Cellulomonas sp.
GACCCCGGCGACCTCCCCCGTGGCGACCGCGCAGCCCGCGACCGCCCCCTACGCCCCCGCGGCGAAGGCGGCGCGCGAGGCCGAGCAGGCCGCGCCGGAGCAGACCGACGAGGTGGCGCGCCTGCGCGGCCCCGCGGCGCGCGTCGTGGTCAACATGGAGGCCAGCCTCGAGGTGCCCACGGCGACCTCGGTGCGCGCCATCCCGGCGAAGCTCCTGGTCGACAACCGCATCGTCATCAACAACCACCTGGCGCGCGGCCGGGGCGGCAAGGTCTCGTTCACGCACCTGATCGGCTTCGCGCTGGTCGAGGCGCTCGGCGAGATGCCGGCGATGAACAGCGCCTACACCCTGGTGGACGGCAAGCCGGGCGTGCTCACGCCCGCGCACGTCAACCTGGGGCTCGCGATCGACCTGGCCAAGCCGGACGGCACCCGCCAGCTGCTGGTGCCCAGCATCAAGCAGGCGGAGACGCTCGACTTCGCGCAGTTCTGGAACGCGTACGAGGACGTCGTGCGGCGCGCCCGCGGCGGGAAGCTCGGAGTGGACGACTTCGCCGGCACCACGATCTCGCTGACCAACCCGGGCACCATCGGCACCGTGCACTCCGTGCCGCGGCTGATGCAGGGCCAGGGCACCATCATCGGCGTCGGTGCGATGGACTACCCGGCCGAGTTCCAGGGCACGTCCGACGAGCAGCTGAACAAGATGGGCGTGTCCAAGGTGCTGACGGTGACGTCCACCTACGACCACCGGATCATCCAGGGCGCCCAGTCCGGCGACTTCCTGCGCATCCTGCACCGCAAGCTGATCGGCGAGGACGGCTTCTACGACCGGGTGTTCGCCGCCCTGCGGGTGCCGTACGAGCCGATCCGCTGGGTCAAGGAGGCGGCCGACCCGGACGCCGAGGCGATCAAGCCGGCCCGGATCGCGGAGCTGATCCACTCCTACCGGTCCCGCGGCCACCTGATGGCCGACACCGACCCGCTGGCCTACCGGCTGCGCAAGCACCCCGACCTGGACGTGCAGACGCACGGCCTGTCGCTGTGGGACCTGGACCGGACCTTCCCGACCGGCGGGTTCACCGGCAAGCCGCGGGCGACGCTGCGCCAGGTGCTCGGGCTGCTGCGCGACTCGTACTGCCGCACCACCGGCTTCGAGTACATGCACCTGCAGGACCCGCGCCAGCGCCGGTGGCTGCAGGAGCGGCTGGAGGCGGGCTACGCCCCCACCCCGCGCGAGGACCAGCTGCGCATCCTGCGCCGGCTGAACGCCGCGGAGGCCTTCGAGACCTTCCTGCAGACCAAGTACGTCGGGCAGAAGCGGTTCTCGCTGGAGGGCGGCGAGTCCGTCATCCCGCTGCTGGACGCGATCCTGTCCCGCGCCGCGGAGGGCGGCCTCGACGAGGTCGCCATCGGCATGGCACACCGCGGCCGGCTGAACGTGCTGGCCAACATCGCCGGCAAGTCCTACGGGCAGATCTTCAGCGAGTTCGAGGGCAACCAGGACCCGAAGTCCGTGCAGGGCTCCGGCGACGTGAAGTACCACCTCGGCACCGAGGGCGTGTTCACGGCGGAGTCGGGCGCGTCCACCCGGGTCTACCTGGCCGCGAACCCGTCGCACCTCGAGGCCGTCGACCCCGTGCTCGAGGGCATCGTCCGCGCCAAGCAGGACCGGATCGACCTGGGCGGCGACGGCTTCTCCGTGCTGCCGATCCTCATCCACGGCGACGCGGCCTTCGCGGGCCAGGGCGTGGTGTTCGAGACGCTGAACCTGTCGCAGCTGCGCGGGTACCGCACCGGCGGCACGATCCACGTCGTCATCAACAACCAGGTCGGCTTCACCACCGGCCCGTCGTCCTCGCGGTCCTCGCAGTACGCGACCGACGTGGCCAAGGGCCTGCAGGTGCCGGTGTTCCACGTCAACGGGGACGACCCCGAGGCGTGCGTCCGGGTCGCCGAGCTCGCGTTCGAGTACCGCGAGCAGTTCGACCGCGACGTCATCATCGACATGGTCTGCTACCGCCGCCGCGGCCACAACGAGGGCGACGACCCCTCGATGACCCAGCCGCTGATGTACAACCTCATCGAGGCCAAGCGGTCGGTGCGCAAGCTCTACACCGAGTCGCTGGTGTCCCGCGGGGACATCACGCTCGAGGAGGCCGAGCACGTGCTGCGCGACTACCAGGCGCAGCTCGAGCGGGTGTTCGCGGAGACCCGCGAGGAGGGCTGGACCCCGCCGTCGCCCGACGCCGAGCCGGTGGCCGGCCTGGAGCGCCCGGAGTCCCAGCGCGAGGACGCCGGCGTCATCATCGGCTGGCAGACCGCCGTGCCCGGCAAGGTGCTCGAGCGGATCGGCGCGGCGCACGTGCGCGCCCCGGAGGGCTTCACGATCCACCCGAAGCTGGCCCAGCTGCTCGCCAAGCGGGAGCAGATGTCCCGCGAGGGCGGCATCGACTGGGGCTTCGGCGAGATCCTGGCGTTCGGCTCGCTGCTGATCGAGGGCACCCCGGTGCGGCTCGCCGGGCAGGACTCCCGCCGCGGCACCTTCGTGCAGCGGCACGCCGTGCTGCACGACCGGGAGACCGGCGCCGAGTGGACCCCGCTGCTGTACCTGTCGGCGGACCAGGCGAAGTTCTGGGTGTACGACTCGTCGCTGTCCGAGTACGCCGCCCTCGGGTTCGAGTACGGCTACTCGGTCGAGCGCCCGGACGCCCTGGTGCTCTGGGAGGCGCAGTTCGGCGACTTCGTCAACGGCGCGCAGACCGTCATCGACGAGTTCATCTCCTCCGCCGAGCAGAAGTGGGGCCAGCACTCGTCCGTCGTGCTGCTGCTCCCGCACGGCTACGAGGGCCAGGGGCCGGACCACTCGTCGGCCCGCATCGAGCGGTTCCTGCAGATGTCCGCCGAGGGCAACATGACGGTCGCGCAGCCGACCACGCCCGCGTCGTACTTCCACCTGCTGCGCCGCCAGGCGTACGACCGCCCGCGCCGCCCGATGGTGGTGTTCACCCCGAAGTCGATGCTGCGCCTGAAGGCCGCGGCCTCCTCGGTGGAGGAGTTCACCTCCGGCACCTTCCGGCCCGTGATCGGCGACCCGGTCGCGGCCGCGGACGCCGGCCGGGTGGACCGGGTGCTGCTCTGCTCCGGCAAGGTCTACTGGGACCTCGTCGCGCAGCGGGAGAAGCTCGGCGACGAGCGCACCGCGATCATCCGGTTCGAGCAGCTGTACCCGCTCGACCACGACGGCATCCGCGCGGCCCTGGCGCCGTTCGACGGCGCCGAGCTGGTGTGGGTGCAGGACGAGCCGCGCAACCAGGGTCCGTGGGCGTACGTGTCCCTCGCCCTGCCGCCGGTCGTCGGCGCCCCGGTCCGGTCGGTGTCCCGCCCGGCGTCGGCGTCCACGGCCGCGGGCTCGGCGAAGGCGCACCAGGCCGAGCAGGCCGAGCTGCTCCGGGCGGCGTTCGCCCGCTGACGCATCCCGGCCGGGCCCCGCGCGGGCCCGGCCGGGATCAGGCGACGGAGGCGCGGTCGGCGGCCGCGTCGTCCACGCAGGCGAACTGCCGCCGGTAGGCCTGCGGGCTGGTGCCGAGCACCCGGCCGAAGTGGTGCCGGAGGATCGCCGCGCTGCCGAACCCGCTGAGCCGCGCGACCTCGTCGACGCCGGCGTTCGTGCGCTCCAGCAGCTCCTGCGCGCGCACCAGCCGCTGCCGGGTCACCCACGCCGCGGGCGTGGTGCCGGTCTCCGCGCGGAACCGGCGGGCGAACGTCCGCTCGGACATCAGCGCCCGGGCCGCGAGCTCGGGCACGGTGAGCTCGGCGTCCAGGTGCTCGGCCATCCAGGCCAGCAGCGGCGCCAGGGTGTCGGCGTCGCACGGCAGCGGCGTGTCCACGTACTGCGCCTGCCCGCCGTCCCGGTGCGGCGGCACGACCATCCGCCGGGCGATCACGGCGGCGTGCTGCGCGCCGAGCTCCCGGCGGACCAGGTGCAGGCAGGCGTCGATGCCGGCGGCCGTGCCGGCGCTGCTGATCACCCCGCGGTCCTCGACGTAGAGCACGGCGGGGTCCACCTCGGCCGTCGGGTACCGGCGCGCGAGCTCGTCGGCGTACATCCAGTGCGTGGTGCACCGCCGGCCGTCGAGCAGGCCGGCCTCCCCCAGCGCGAACGTGCCGGAGCAGACGCTCATCACCCAGGCGCCGCGCTCGTGCGCCGCGCGCAGGGCCTCCGCCACCGCGGCGGGCAGCGGCGCCGGCGCCTTGTACGGCAGCGCGATCACCAGGTCCGCGTCCGCGGCGGCGGACAGGTCCGCCCGCACGTCGAGCCGAAGGCCCGGCTCCATCGCGACCGGACCGGGCTCGGGGGTGCACAGCGTGAACTCGAACGCCGGACCGCCGGTGTCGGTGCGGTCGATGCCGAAGACCTCGCAGACCAGGCCGAGCTCGAAGGCGGACACCCCGGGGACCGCGATGGCGGCGACGCGCTGCAGCATGCGGCCAGTGTGCCGCACGCCTGGCGGGATGTCGATGGAACCCGGCGCTCCTGCCACTCGTGGCGCGAATCATGCGACGACAGACTTCCTGCCATGTTCTCGCTGCTGCTCGCCCTCGCCCTGCTCACGCTGACCGTCTGGCTCGGTGCCCGGCTCGCCGACTGGATCCGCCGGGACGGCCTCGGCCACCGCAGCCCGCCCGCGTCGCACCACGACTGGACGGAGCGCACCGACCCCTACCTGCACTGACGGGGCCGGGCGCGCGCGTCGTCCGCCGTCCCGTCCCGGCGCCTGCGACACTGGGGCGCGGCGCACCCGTGCGCCGGCAGGTCGTACGAGGGACGGAGGACGGCGTGGGCGAGCAGCCGCTGCGCCTGGTGGTGGTCGGTGACGAGCTGGCCGCGGGCGCCGGGGACCCCCGGGCCCTGGGCTGGGTCGGCCGGGTGGCCGCCCGGACGACGACCCCGATGCCGCCGACGGTGCTCACGCTGGCCGTGCCCGGCGAGACGACCTCGGGCCTGTCCGCCCGCTGGGAGGAGGAGGTCGCGCGCCGCGCCTCCCCCGACGCCGACACCCGCCTGGTCGTGGCCCTGGGCCGCGCCGACGCGCTCGCCGGCCTGTCGCTCGCCCGCAGCCGGCTGAACCTGGCCAACGTGCTGGACGCCGCCGAGCAGCGCCGGGTGCCCGCGTTCGTCGTCGGCCCGCCGCCCGGCGCCGGCGTGGACCCGGTCGCCCTGGCCGACCTGTCCGCGGCGTTCGCCGACGTCACGACCCGCCGGCGGGTGCCGTACGTCGACACGTTCACCCCGCTGGCCGGCCACGAGCAGTGGCTCGCGGACCTGGCCGCCGGCGACGGCGCGCTCCCGGGCCAGGCGGGCTACGGGCTGATGGCGTGGCTGGTCCTGCACTCGCACTGGAACGCCTGGCTCGGCCTGCCGGAGGACGTGGTCTGACGGCCGGCGCGCGCGCGGCCGCGCGGGCGGCTCAGCGCGGCAGCGTCGCCGTGATCGCGGCCAGCGCGCTGGCCAGCACGGTCCGCACGGTCTCCACCGTCAGCGCCGACGGACCGCCCCGCGCCTCCGCCTCCCGCACCGCGCCGCGCACCGCCGCCCGGAAGGCGGCGACCTCGGCGTCCACCTCGGCGCGCCGCGCCCGCGCCACCCGGCGCGCGTCCGCCCCCGCCGCGGCGTCGCGGCCGGCGCGGGGGCCGGCGTCGGGGTCGGTGCGCGTCGCCGCCGCCCGGGCCTGCTGGGCGGCGGCGGCCACGTCCGCGCGCATCCCCGCCATCGACCCGGCGACCTCCGTGCGCACGGTGTCCGCGAGCTGGCGGACCGTGGCCGCCAGCGCCTGCTCCAGGGCGGTCAGCTCGGCGCGGTGCGCCTCGACCTCGGCCCGGCCGCGCGCGGTCAGGGCGTACCGCGTCGTGCGCCCGGCCGGGAACCGCTCGACCAGCCCGTCCTCCTCCAGCCGGGCCAGCCGCGGGTACACCGTGCCGGCGCTCGGCCGGTAGGTGCCGCCGAACCGCTCGGACAGCGCCCGGATCAGCTCGTAGCCGTGCCGGGGGCCCTGCTCGAGCAGGTGCAGCAGGTACAGCCGGAGCTGGCCGTGCGCGAAGACGGCCATCAGGCGTCGGGGATGGGCGCCCCGTGCAGCACGTTCAGGTCGCCCGAGACGGTCTGCGCGGACACGAAGCAGGTCGCCGCGGCGTCCCGGTGGTCCACGCTCGTCCGGCCGGGCCGCCGGTCGGTGCGCTCGACCCCGTCCAGCACGACCCGCCCGGTGACGGTCACGGCCTCGACCCCCACGCCGTGCCCGGAGGGCAGCCGCACCGCGACGTCGGCGGACACGGTGCGGACGTGGCACACCGAGTGCGCCGCGAGGCAGTCGAGGGTCACGTCGCCCGACACGGTGGTCACCGAGACGCGGGACAGCGCCCCGGAGGCCGTGGCGGTGCCGGACACCGTGCCGACGGACAGGTCCCCGGTGTGGTCGCGCACCAGCACGTCGGAGGACACGCTGCGCACCGACAGCGCGCCCCGGGTGCCGTCGGCGAGCACCGCGCCGCCGACCGTGGACACCGACGCGTCCTGCCGGACGCCGGCGAGCAGCAGGTCGGCGTTCACGGACTGCAGGCTCGCGGCCACCGTGGCGGGCACCGCCAGGTGCACGTCCACGCTGTCCCGCTGGTGCGGCCCCCGGAGCCGGTCGAGGATCCCGTCCAGGCCGGTCACCGACCGCACGCCGGCCCAGAGCGCGCCGTCGGCGTAGGTGACCTCGAGGGGCACGCCGTCCACGCGGTGCACCTCCAGGCGCACCCCGGTCAGGGTCGGGTCGTCGTGCGCCACGACGTCCACCCGCCCGCCGTTCACCTGGACGCGCAGCGAGCGCACGTCGTCCACCTCGATCACCTGCG
>JAPSIJ010000118.1 GCA_031178805.1 Cellulomonas sp.
ACCGGGCTGCCGTGGTCGGTCGCGACCGCACGGTGGTGCCGAACGAGTTCACGCTGGAGCTGTCCCCGGGGGACTACGACCAGGTCGAGGCGTGGGGCGCGGAGGCCCTGGCGGACGAGCTGGCGGCGAACGTCACCGAGCACGCGACGGGCCAGCGGTATGCGTTCGTCGGGCCGGTGACGGTGGCGTTCCACGAGTACGAGGACCTGGAGACCGGCCGGTTCCGGGTGAAGTCCGCGACGGTGCGGGGTGCGGCCGCCCCGGCGACGTCGGCGGCGCCGAGCCCCCGGCACCCGCTGATCGACATCGACGGCCAGCGGTACCTGCTGACCGGGCCGGTGACGGTCATCGGCCGCGGGTCCGAGGCGGACATCGTCGTCGACGACCCGGGCGTCTCCCGCCGGCACCTGGAGATCCGCGTCTCGCCGCAGGGCGTGGTGGCCTCCGACCTGGGTTCCACGAACGGCCTGTTCGTCGAGGGTCACCAGGTCCCGGCCGCGACACTCCTGGACGGCAACACCCTGACGATCGGCCGGACCCGCATCATGTTCTGGACGGGCGACGGCGACGGACAGGACCTGGACGAGTGAGCAGCCACACGAACGGCACGCATGAGTGAGCTGACGGTCACCCTGCTGCGGCTCGGGTACCTGGTCCTCCTGTGGGCCTTCGTGCTGTCCGCGATCGGGGTGCTGCGCCGCGACCTGTACGGGACGCGCATCGTGAGCCGGAAGCGGCCCGCGGCACCGGCGCCCGCACCCGCCCCCGGCGCGACCCCGCCGGCCCCCGCACCGCAGCGGGGCCGGAACCGGCGCAGCGGCCCGACGCGGCTGGTCGTGACCGAGGGCCCGCTGCGCGGGACCACGCTCCCGCTGGGCGCGTCGGCGGTGCTGATCGGGCGGGCCCCGTCCTGCACGCTGGTGCTGGACGACGACTACTCGTCCTCGCGGCACGCCCGGGTGTTCCCCGAGGGCGACCAGTGGCTGGTGGAGGACATGGGCTCCACGAACGGCACGTTCCTCGACGACCAGCGGGTCACCGACCCGGTGCCGGTGCGCGCGGGCGCGCAGATCCGCATCGGCCAGAGCGTCCTCGAGCTGCAGGGGTAGCGGGGACCGTGAGCATCGCGCTGCGCTACGCCGCCCGGTCCGACGTGGGGCTGGTCCGGTCGAACAACCAGGACTCCGCCTACGCGGGGCCGCACCTGCTGGTGGTCGCCGACGGCATGGGCGGGCACGCGGGCGGCGACGTCGCGTCGTCCGTCGCGATCGCCGCGCTGGCGCCGCTCGACGGCGAGTCCCACGGCCCCGACGACGCGCTCGACGAGCTGGAGCGCGCGCTGGAGGAGGCGCGCGAGGAGATCATCAGCCGCTCCGAGACCAACCCCGAGCTCGCGGGCATGGGCACGACGGTCACCGCGATCCTGCGGGCCGGCAACAAGCTCGCGATGGTGCACCTCGGCGACTCCCGCGGCTACCTGCTGCGCGACGGCGTGCTGACGCAGGTCACCACCGACCACACGTTCGTGCAGCACCTGGTCAACACCGGCAAGATCACGCCGGAGGAGGCGGAGCACCACCCGCAGCGCTCCGTCGTGATGCGGGTGCTCGGCGACTTCGACGTCGACATCGCCCCGGACCTGTCGGTGCGCGAGGCGCGCCCGGGCGACCGGTGGCTGCTGTGCTCCGACGGCCTGTCCGGGTTCGTCAGCGGCGAGACGATCGCCCGCACGCTGCACGAGCTCACCGACGTGGACACCTGCGCCGAGCGGCTGGTGCAGCTCGCGCTGCGCGCCGGCGGCGGCGACAACGTCACCGTGGTGGTCGCGGACGTGCTGGAGCTGGACCAGGTCCGCGACGGCGCCGGTCCGACGACCAACGCGGTCGTGGTCGGCTCGGCGGCGATCTCCCGCAACCGGCCGACCTCGGCGGCCGACGGGCCGGCCGCGCGCGCCGCGGAGCTGTCCCGGCAGGCCGCCGCGAGCACGCCCGGAGCCGGGGTGCCGGCGGTGACCGAGCACGACGACGAGGACGACGACGCCGCGGACCGCCGCGCGCGCCGCAGGCGCCGGGTGCGCACCCTCGTGCTGACGCTGGTCGGGCTCGTGGTGGTGGCCGGCGCGGCCTTCGGCTTCTACCGCTGGACGCAGACCCAGTACTACGTCGGCGTCGACGAGGACGTGGTCGCGATCTACCGCGGCATCCCGCAGTCGGTCGGGCCGCTGTCCCTGTCGGACGTCGTCGAGCGGTCCGACCTCGTGGTGGAGGACCTGCCCGCGTTCGTGCAGGACCGCGTCGAGCAGACCATCCACTCCGCCTCGCTGGCCGACGCCCGTGACCGGGTGGCCACCCTGGGCACCGACGCGGAGGAGGCCGCCGAGCCGACCCCGTCGCCGTCGCCCACCCGCCCGACCGCCTCCGCGCCGGCGGCGCCCTGATGGCGACCGTGGAGGCGCACCGCGTGCGCGCCGGTCGCGGCACCGAGCTGGGGCTCATCGTCCTGGCCGTGGCCATCGCGATCTCCGCGTACGCGCTGGTCGGGCTCGGCGCCACCGACGAGCTCCCCGCCGGCGTGCTCGGCTACGGTGCGGGGATCGCCGGCCTCGCGCTGGTGATGCACCTGGTGCTGCGCTGGCGCGCCCCGTACGCGGACCCGGTGATCCTGCCGGTCGTCATCGCGCTGAACGGCATCGGGCTGGCGATGATCTACCGGATCGACCTCGCCCGGCAGGCCCGCGGCGGCACGGAGATGTTCGCCGGCAAGCAGCTGGTGCTGTCGGCGGTGTCCGTCGTGCTCGCGTGCGTGGTGCTGGTCGTGCTGCGCGACCACCGGACGCTGCGCCGCTACACCTACACGGCGATGGTCGTCGGCCTGGTGTTCATCGCGCTGCCGCTGCTGCCCGGCCTGGGCGTGCAGATCAACGGCGCGCGCATCTGGATCCGCGCGTTCGGCTTCTCGCTGCAGCCCGCGGAGCTCGCCAAGATCGCCCTGGCGGTGTTCTTCGCCGGCTACCTGGTCACGCACCGGGACACCCTCGCGCTCGCCGGGCCGCGCGTCCTCGGCCTGCAGCTGCCCCGCCTGCGCGACCTCGGCCCGATCGCCGTCGTGTGGGCCGCCTCGATCGCGGTCCTGGTGTTCCAGAGCGACCTCGGCACGTCCCTGCTGCTGTTCGGCCTGTTCGTCGCGATGCTCTACGTCGCGACCGAGCGGCTGTCCTGGATCATCATCGGCCTCGTCATGTTCGCCGGCGGCGTCGTCGCCGCGACCGCGGCGTTCGGCCACGTCGCCGCCCGGTTCCACATCTGGCTGCACGCGCTGGACCAGGACGTGTTCGACCGCGCGCCCGGCGGCTCCGGCCAGCTGGTCCGCGGCCTGTTCGGCCTGGCCAGCGGCGGCCTGTTCGGCACCGGCTGGGGCCAGGGCCGCCCGGACCTGGTGCCGTTCGCCGAGTCGGACTTCATCATCGCCTCGCTCGGCGAGGAGCTCGGGCTCACCGGCCTGATGGCGATCCTCGTCATGTACCTGGTGCTCTGCCAGCGCGGGCTGCGCACGGCGATCGGCGTCCGCGACGGGTTCGGCAAGCTGCTCGCCGCCGGCCTGGCGTTCGTCATCGCGTTCCAGTGCTTCGTCGTCGTCGGCGGGATCACGCGGATCATCCCGCTGACCGGTCTGACCACGCCGTTCCTCGCGTACGGCGGCTCGTCCCTGCTGGCCAACTGGATCGTCGCGGCCCTGCTGCTGCGGATCTCCGACGACGCCCGGCGTCCCGCGCCCGAGCCGGGTGGCGAGCTGCTGCACACGCCGTCCGGCGGCATCCCGCTCGACGCCGAGGCCCGCAACCCCGTCGCGGTCGCCGGCCCCGCGGACCCCCCGCGCCCGACCGACGACCAGCCCACCGAACAGCTCCGCCGCACCTCGGGAGGTGGCCGCTCGTGAACACCGCCCTGCGCCGCCTGGCCACGGTCGTCGTCGTGATGTTCCTCGCCCTGCTCGCCGGCACCACCTGGGTGCAGTTCGGGCAGGCCTCGGCGCTGAACAACGACCCCCGGAACGTGCGCACGCTGTACCGGGAGTACGGCAAGCCCCGCGGGCCGATCATCGTCGCGGGCCAGCCGATCGCGCAGTCGACGCCCGTGGACGACCCGTTCGGCTACCAGCGCTCCTACACCCAGCCGGAGCTGTACTCCACGGTCACCGGCTTCTACTCCGTGGTGCACGGCGGGACCCAGCTGGAGCGCGCGATGGGCGACGTGCTCACGGGCGAGGCCGACTCGCTGTTCTGGACCCGGGTGCAGCAGCTGGTCACGGGCGCGCAGCCGCAGGGCTCGTCCATCGAGCTGACGCTGGACCCCGCCGCGCAGCAGGCCGCCGTGGACGCCCTGGGCGGCCAGCAGGGCGCCGTCGTGGCCGTCGAGCCGTCGACCGGCCGGATCCTCGCGATGGTCTCCACGCCCGGCTTCGACCCGAACGCGATGGCGACCCACGACACCACCGCGGCCAACGCCGCCTACCAGCAGCTCGTGGGCGCCGAGGGCGACCCCCTGATCAACAAGGCCACCAGCGAGAACTACCCGCCCGGGTCGACGTTCAAGCTGGTCACGGCCGCCGCCGCGCTGGAGTCCGGGCAGTACACCCCCGAGTCCGTGCTGGCCGCCCCGCGCGAGCTGACCCTGCCGGGGACGTCCACGACCCTGCCGAACTTCGGCGGCTCGACCTGCGGCGCGAACGACCAGACCACGCTGACGAACGCGCTGCGCATCTCCTGCAACACCGCGTTCGCCCAGCTCGGCGCGGACCTCGGCGACGAGGCGCTGCGCGAGCAGGCCGAGCGGTTCGGCTTCGACTCGTCCGACCTCACGGTGCCGATGCGCGTCGCCGCGTCCACCTTCCCGGCGGACCTGAACGCGGCGCAGACCGCGCTGTCGGCGATCGGTCAGGAGTCGGTCCGCGCGACGCCCGTGCAGATGGCCATGGTCGTCTCGGCGATCGCCAACGGCGGGACCCTGATGTCGCCGTACCTGGTGCAGACGGTCCGCACGGCCGACCTCGACGTGGTCAGCGAGGCGGAGCCGCAGGAGCTGTCCGAGGCCGTGTCCGGGCAGACCGCCCAGCAGCTCACCGACATGATGGTCGAGGTCGTCGAGTCCGGCTCCGGCACCGCGGCGCAGATCTCCGGCGTCCGGGTCGCCGGCAAGACGGGCACCGCGCAGACCGGACGCGACGGCGAGTCCCCGCACGCCTGGTTCACCGGGTTCGCCCCGGCCGACGACCCCCAGGTGGCCGTCGCGGTGATCGTGGAGAACGGCGGCTCCGTCGGCTCCGAGGCCACCGGCGGCCGCGTCGCCGCCCCCGTCGCCCGCGCCGTGATGCAGGCGGTGATCGGGCAGTGAGGCCGGCTCCCGGCGTGGTGCTCGGCGGCCGGTACCGCCTCACCCGCCAGATCGCGGTCGGCGGCATGGGCGAGGTCTGGGCCGCGCACGACCAGTCGCTGCAGCGCGACATCGCCATCAAGGTGCTGCGCGAGGAGTTCGCCGGCGATGCCGGGTTCCTCGAGCGGTTCCGCACCGAGGCCCGCAACGCCGGCTCCCTGTCGCACCCCGGCATCGCCGCGCTGTTCGACTACGGCGAGCAGGACGGGTCGGCGTTCCTCGCCATGGAGCTCATCGTCGGCGAGCCGATGAGCGACCTCCTGGAGCGCGAGCCCGTGCTGCCGCCGCGCCGGCTGCTGCCGATCCTCGCGCAGACCGCGCGGGCGCTGCACGCCGCCCACGAGGCCGGCGTGGTGCACCGGGACGTCAAGCCCGGCAACATCCTGATCACGCCCACGGGCAAGGTGAAGATCACCGACTTCGGCGTCTCCCTGTCCAGCAACCAGGTGCCGATGACCGCGACCGGCATGGTGATGGGCACCGCCCAGTACCTGTCCCCCGAGCAGGCCGTCGGCGGTCCCGCGACCGCGGCGTCGGACATGTACGCGCTCGGCATCGTCGCGTACGAGGCGCTCGTCGGGCACCGGCCGTTCACCGGGCCGACCGCGGTCGACATCGCGGTCGCGCACGTGAACACCCCGGTGCCGCCGCTGCCGCCGTCGGTCGACCGGCAGATCGCGTCCCTGGTGATGCGCCTGCTGTCCAAGGACCCGTCGCAGCGGCCGTCCAGCGCCGAGGACCTCGCGCGGATGCTCGACGCCCTGGTCCCGCACACCCCGGCCCGCGGCAGCTCGCCGGTCTCGATCGTGCCCGGCCGGTCCGCGACCCCGGCGCCCGCCGCCGCGCCGTCCGGGGCCTCCCGGCCGGACGCCCGCGCGACCGCGGCCGGGACGACCGGTGCCCGGCCGAGCGCCGCCGGCGCGACGCGGGTGCGGGGTTCCGCGACGCCGGCCGCCGGCGGGGGCGAGACGGCGCCGCCGTCCTTCGACCCGCGCACCGGGCGGCCCACGGACGGCTCGCCCGGCCAGGCGCCGACCTACCGCGCCACGCCCCGGGCCGGCGCGCACAGCCACCCGACGACCCGTGCGCACGCCCGCGTGCAGGCCGGCGCGGGGCAGGGGCGGTTCAGCGTCCGCTGGCCGCTGCTCGTGCTGGCGGTCCTCGTGGTGGCGCTCCTCGGCGCCGCCCTCGCCGACCGCCTCACCGGTGCCAGCGCCCCCTCCGGGCCGGACGCCACCGGTGGGTACACCCGGGCGGAGCCCGCGGGTGGGATGATCTCCGAGCACGTGCCCGGCGCAGCCGCGCCGGACGCGCGAACGACGACAGCGAAGGACGCCTAGTGGTGGACGACGGATCCCGGATCCTCGCCGGACGGTACGAGGTCGGTGAGCTCATCGGCCGTGGTGGCATGGCCGAGGTGCACATCGGGCACGACGCGCGCCTCGGGCGCAC
>JAPSIJ010000119.1 GCA_031178805.1 Cellulomonas sp.
GCCGGGTTCCGCGCCGAGGACGAGGCGCTCGCCGCGCTGCTGCTGTCCGACGAGGCGCGCGCCGCGATGTACGCCGCCGAGCTCACCGGCCGCGGCGCCCGCCGCGCCGCCCGCGCCGAGGCCGCCGCCACGCCCCCGCGGGAGGTGCGGCGGATCGGCATCGTCGGCGCCGGGTTGATGGCCGCCCAGCTCGCCGTGCTGCTCGGCACCCGGCTGGACGTGCCGGTGGCCATGCGCGAGGTGGACGAGGAGCGTGCCGCCGCCGGCCGGGACCGGGTGCGCGACCTCGCCACCCAGGCCGCGGCGCGGGGCCGGCTGACCGAGGACGCCGCCCGCCGGCTGGTCGAGCGGGTGACCGTCGGCACCGACCTCGCCGCCCTGGCCGACGCCGACCTGGTGATCGAGGCCGTCACGGAGGTGCTGGACGTCAAGCGCGCCGTGCTCGCCGAGCTGGAGACCCTGGTGCGGCCGGACTGCGTGCTCGCCACCAACACCTCCGCCCTGTCCGTCACCGCGATGGCCGCGGGCCTGGCGCACCCGGAGCGCGTCGTCGGCCTGCACTTCTTCAACCCCGTGGCGCAGATGCCGCTGGTCGAGGTCGTGGCCACCGCCGACTCCGACGCCACGGCGCTCGCCACCGGCGTGGACGTGGCCCGGCGGGCCGGCAAGACGGTCGTGCGGACCACCGACCGGCCCGGGTTCGTGGTGAACCGGGTGCTGCTGCGGATGCTCGCCGACGTGCTGGGCGCGGTCGAGGACGGTACGCCCGTCGAGGTCGCCGACGCCGCGCTGCGGCCGCTCGGCCTGCCGATGAGCCCGTTCGCGCTGCTGCAGCTCGTCGGCCTGCCGGTCGCCCGGCACGTGCTGGTCACCCTGCACGACGAGCTCGGTCCGCGGTACCCGCGCTCCCCCGGGCTCGACCGGCTCGTCGAGGAGGGCCGCACGGTGGCCCGGCCGGGGCCGTCGGGGCTCGGCGAGGTGGACCCGGCGATCCAGGACGTCTTCGGCGCCCCGGCCGGCGGCGACGGCGCCGCGGTGCTGGAGCGGGTGGCGCGGGGCCTGGCCGAGGAGATCGGGCTGCTGCTGGACGAGGGCGTCGTCGCCGACGCCGGCCAGGTGGACCTCGCGATGCTGCTCGGCGCCGGCTGGCCTGCGCACCTGGGCGGGATCTGCCCCTACCTGGACCGAGCGGGCTGGTCGGAGCGGGTGCTGGGCCGCCGGCTGCTGCCGCCGGGCGTCGCCGACGTGCCGGCTCAGTAGACCGTGAGCCCCCGGTCGCGGAACTGCTGCCGCACGCGCGCGACCAGCTCGGGGGCGGGCGGGCTGGTGTCCTCGAGCTCGTAGGTCATGCCGAGGCTCGCCCACTTGTCCCGGCCCATCTGGTGGAACGGCAGCACCTCGACCCGGCTGACGGTGCTCAGCGAGGCGACGTAGTCGGCGACCGCGTCCACGTTCTCCGGGGCGTCGGTCAGCCCCGGCACGAGCACGAACCGGATCCAGATCTCGGTGCCGCTCGCGGCGACCCGGCGGCCGAAGTCGAGCGTCGGCTGCAGGTCCCGGCCGGTGGTCCGGCGGTAGGTCTCGGGGATGCCCGACTTCACGTCGAGCAGCACCAGGTCGATGTCCGCGAGCATCTCGTCCGAGCAGTGCGCGCCGAGGTAGCCGGAGGTGTCGATCGCGGTGTGCACGCCGAGCTCCGTGGCGCCGCGCAGCAGCCGGGCGACGAACGCCGGCTGCATCAGCGGCTCGCCGCCGGAGATCGTCAGGCCGCCGCCCGTCACGGCGAACACCCCGGCGTACCGCTCCACCCGGCGCAGCAGCTCGCTGGCCAGCACCGGCTCGCCGCGGCGCATCTCCATCGTGTCGGGATTGTGGCAGTACAGGCAGCGCAGCGGGCAGCCGGCGAGGAACGTGGTCAGGCGGGTGCCGGGGCCGTCGACCGCGGTGACGAGCTCCCAGGAGTGCAGCGAGCCGAGCTCGCCGGCCCGCATCTGCGCGAGCTTCTCGCTGCGCTGGGCGTCGCTCACCTCGAGGCCCGCCGTGCCCGCCGACGAGCGGTGGTGCGACCCGCCGACGACCGGCAGGCCGAGCTCGATCACCGGCGCGCCGACCTCGGCGACGATCGGGGTGCTGCTCATGGGGGGCTCCCTGGTGGTGCGGGTGCGGGTGGAGCGGGGTGCTGCGGGGCCGCCGCCCGCCGGGGTGCCCCGGCGGGCGGCGGCGTCGGGCTCAGAGCCCGCCGTGGAACGTCCGGGACAGCACGTCGAGCTGCTGCTCGCGCGTGAGGCGGACGAAGTTCACGGCGTAGCCGGAGACCCGGATCGTCAGCTGCGGGTACTTCTCGGGGTGCTCCATGGCGTCCTCGAGGGTGTCCCGGTTCAGCACGTTGACGTTCAGGTGGTACCCGGAGGACACGTTGTACGCGTCCATCAGGCCGACCAGGTTCGTCACCTGCTCCTCCTTGGTGCGGCCGAGGCCCGAGGGCACGACCGTGGAGGTGAGCGAGATGCCGTCCATCGCCTCGGAGTACGGCAGCTTGGCCACCGACATCGCCGAGGCGAGCATGCCGTGCGAGTCGCGCCCGTTCATCGGGTTGGCGCCCGGGGCGAACGGCTCGCCGGCCCGGCGGCCGTCGGGGGTGTTGCCCGTGGCCTTGCCGTAGACGACGTTCGACGTGATGGTCAGCACCGACTGGGTGTGCAGCGAGTCGCGGTACGTCTTCTGGCGGCGGATCTTCGCCATGAACGACTTCACGATCGCCACGGCGATGTCGTCCGCGCGGTCGTCGTCGTTGCCGTACGTCGGGAAGTCGCCCTCGACCACGTAGTCCGTGACCAGGCCGTCCTCGTCGCGCACCGGCGTGACCTTCGCGTACCTGATCGCCGACAGCGAGTCCGCCACGACCGACAGGCCGGCGATGCCGCAGGCCATGGTGCGCAGGACGGTGCGGTCGTGCAGCGCCATCTCGAGCCGCTCGTAGGCGTACTTGTCGTGCATGTAGTGCACGCAGTTCAGGGCGTCCACGTACGTCTCGGCCAGCCAGTCGAGCAGCGTGTCGTACTTGGCGTAGACGTCGTCGTAGTCGAGCACGTCGCCCTCGACGGGCGCGCTGACCGGGGCGACCTGCTTGCCGGTGATCTCGTCGCGGCCGCCGTTGATCGCGTACAGCAGGGCCTTGGCGATGTTCACGCGGGCGCCGAAGAACTGCATCTGCTTGCCGACCCGCATCGGGGACACGCAGCAGGCAATCGCCGCGTCGTCGCCCCACGAGGTGCGGATCAGGTCGTCCGACTCGTACTGGATCGCGGAGGTGTCGATCGAGACCTGCGCGCAGAACTTCTTGAAGCCCTCCGGCAGCCGGTTGCTCCACAGCACGGTCAGGTTCGGCTCCGGGGCCGGACCGATGTTGTACAGCGTCTGCAGGAACCGGAACGAGGTCTTCGTGACCAGCGGCCGGCCGTCCTCGCCGATGCCGCCGATGGACTCGGTCACCCAGGTCGGGTCGCCCGAGAACAGCGCGTCGTACTCGGGGGTGCGCAGGAAGCGGACGATGCGCAGCTTGATGACGAAGTCGTCGATCAGCTCCTGCGCGAACTCCTCGGTGATCGCGCCGGAGGCCAGGTCGCGCTGCAGGTACACGTCGAGGAAGGTCGACGTGCGGCCCAGCGACATCGCCGCGCCGTTCTGCTCCTTCACGGCGCCCAGGTAGGCGAAGTACAGCCACTGCACGGCCTCGCGGGCCGTGGTCGCCGGGCGGGAGATGTCGTAGCCGTAGGAGGCCGCCATCTGCTTGAGCTCGGTGAGCGCGCGGATCTGCTCCGCGTTCTCCTCGCGGTCGCGGATGACGTCCTCGACCGAGCGCTCCATGTCCAGCTCGTGGCGCTCGAGGCGCTTGGCGGCGATCAGGGCGTCCACGCCGTACAGCGCGACGCGGCGGTAGTCGCCGATGATCCGGCCGCGGCCGTACGCGTCGGGCAGGCCGGTGATCAGGTGCGAGGACCGGGCCGCCCGGACGTTCGGCGGGTACACGTCGAAGACGCCGTCGTTGTGCGTCTTGCGGTACGTGGTGAAGATCTTGGCGACCTCGGGGTCGACGTCGTAGCCGTAGGTCTCGAGGCTCTTCTCGACCATCCGCCAGCCGCCGTTGGGGATCATCGCGCGCTTGAGCGGGGCGTCGGTCTGCAGGCCGACGATCAGCTCGGCGTCCTGGTCGATGTAGCCGGCCGGGTGCGACACGATGGTCGACGGGGTGTGGTTGTCGATGTCGTACACGCCCTTGGCGCGCTCGGCGGGGAACATCTCGCTGAGCCGCGCCCAGATGCCGGCGGTGCGCTCCGTCGGCCCGGCCAGGAAGTCGGCCTCGCCCGTGTAGGGGGTGTAGTTGCGCTGGATGAAGTCGCGGACGTCGACCCCGTCGCACCAGGGTCCGGTGACGAAGCCCGCCCAGGCGCCGTCCGCCGTGGCGTCGGTGCCGGTCTGGGGTACTGCTGTGGTGGACATCTTGGAGCTCCCTCGCTGAGTGCGTCGTACTCGTGACGCTATTCACGAGGTCATGGGATGTCTTGGGACCTACGGCCCGACGGCTCCGCGACCTGCACGGACGGGCCCGTGACGCCGGTCACGTCGCCCTCGACGCGGGCGCGGCGGGGCGCGGCCGGACGCGGCGCAGGGCTCGGCGCAGGGCTCGGCGCGGGGCTCGGCGCGGGGCTCAGCGCGTGGCGCCGAGGGCGGCCAGCACGTCCGCGGCGACGTCCTGCGGCGTGAGGCGCAGCCGGGTCAGCAGCTCGTCGCGCGTCGCGTGCTCCAGGAACGACCGCGGCACGCCGAACGCCTGCACGGGGGTGCCGATGCCGGCGTCCCGGGCGCGCTGGGCGAGCGCGGCGCCGACGCCGCCCTCGCGCACGCCGTCCTCCAGCGTGACCACGTGGTCGTGCTCTCCCACCAGCTTGACCAGCGCCGCGGGCACCGGCAGCACCCAGCGGGGGTCCGCCACCGTCACGGCCAGCCCGTGCACGGCGAGCAGCTCGCCGAGCGCGAGCGCGGTGCGGGCCATCGCGCCCACGCCGCAGACCAGCACGGACCGCTCCCCCGCGCCGGCGTGCCGCGCGAGCACGTCCACGCCGTCCACCTCGTCCACCGCGGGCAGCGCCGCGGGCAGCGCGCCCTTGGGGTACCGGACCACCGTGGGGGCGTCGTCCACGTCGACGGCGGCGCGCAGCGCCGCGCGGAGCGTGTCCTCGTCCCGGGGCGCCGCGAGGCGCAGCCCCGGCACGACGCCGAGCACGGCCAGGTCCCACATCCCGTTGTGGCTGGCGCCGTCGTCCCCGGTCAGCCCGGCGCGGTCCAGCACGAAGGTCACGCCCGCCCGGTGCAGCGCGACGTCCATCAGCACCTGGTCGAACGCCCGGTTCAGGAACGTCGCGTACACCGCCACGACCGGGTGCAGCCCGGCGAACGCCATCCCCGCCGCGGTGGTCACCGCGTGCTGCTCGGCGATCCCGACGTCGAACGTCCGGTCCGGGAACTCCGCGGCGAACGGCGCGAGGCCCACCGGCGCCAGCATCGCCGCGGTCAGCGCCACGACGTCCGGTCGCCGCCGGCCGATCCGCACGATCTCGTCGGCGAACACGCCCGTCCAGCCGAACCGCGACGGCGCCACGGGCAGGCCGGTCTCCGGGTGGATCTGCCCGACGGCGTGGAACCGGTCCGCCACGTCCTGCTCGGCCGGGCTGTAGCCGCGGCCCTTCTCGGTGATCACGTGCACGATCACCGGCCCGCCGAACGCCCGGGCGCGCTGCAGCGCCGTCTCGACCGCCGCGGTGTCGTGGCCGTCCACCGGCCCGACGTACTTCAGGCCGAGGTCCTCGAACATCCCCTGCGGCGCGACGGCGTCCTTGATGCCCTTCTTCAGCCCGTGCAGGGCGTCGTACGCCAGCCGCCCGGGCGGGCCGGACCGGCGCAGCGCCTGCCGGCCCCAGGTCAGCACGGTCTCGTACCCGCGGGCCGTGCGCAGCGCGTCCAGGTGCTGGGCGAGCCCGCCGGCGGTGGGCGCGTACGAGCGGCCGTTGTCGTTCACGACGACGACCAGCCGGCGGTCGGTGCCGTCGGCGATGTTGTTCAGCGCCTCCCAGGCCATCCCGCCCGTCAGCGCGCCGTCCCCGACCACCGCCACGACGTGCCGGTCGGCGCGGCCCGCCAGCGCGTTGGCCCGCGCGATGCCGTCCGCCCAGCTCAGCGCGGTCGAGGCGTGCGAGTTCTCCACCACGTCGTGCGGGGACTCGGCGCGGCTCGGGTAGCCCGACAGCCCGCCGCGGCGGCGCAGCCGGGCGAAGTCCTGCCGGCCGGTCAGCAGCTTGTGCACGTACGCCTGGTGCCCGGTGTCGAAGACCAGCGCGTCCCGCGGGGAGTCGAACACCCGGTGCAGCGCGAGCGTCAGCTCCACCACGCCGAGGTTCGGGCCGAGGTGGCCGCCCGTCCGCGACACCCGGTCCACGAGGAACGCGCGGACCTCGTCCGCCAGCGCCCGCACCTGGCGCGGCGTCAGGGCGCGCACGTCCGCCGGGGAGCCGATCTGCTCCAGCAGCCCCATGACCCCACCGCCCGTCGCCGTCGTCCGCGCGGCCCGCGCACGCAGACCCCCACGATACGGCGGCGGGCCGCGGGCGTCCTCAGCCGCGCAGGTGCACCGCCACGTCCGCCTCCGTGGCGACCTCCGCCCGGCCGTCCGCGCCGACCCGGACGTCCAGCGGGCGGCCCGCCAGGCGCAGGCCCCGCACGTGCACCGCGCCCAGCGGCGCGGGCGCCGGCGGCCGCACGTCCAGCCGGCCGCCCGGCACGTCCGGCCGCAGCCCGAGCGCGGCGCCGAGCACCGACACCGCGGC
>JAPSIJ010000120.1 GCA_031178805.1 Cellulomonas sp.
CGGCGGGCGGTGCGGGTGCGCGTCATGCGACGAGGCTAGGAGCAGGGACCGCGGCGGGCGGCGGGACCCGCGGCGCACCGGGTCACGAGTCGGTACCGATCATCTGCTGGACTCGTGGACCACGATGTGAGACGGCCAGGGGTGGGCGTGACACCCGCCCGGCCGCGGCGTAGTGTCCAGGGCATGCGGACGAACCTCCTCGTAGTACTTCCCGGGCGCGCCGGCTGAGGCCACGCACGGCAAGGCTTCGTCAGCGCGCGCACCCCTCGACCGGCCCGGCTCCTCGGGCCCGAGGGGTTTTTTCGTGCCGACGGGCCGCCTGAGCCACCCGCAGCCCGGCGAGCACCACCAGCAGCACCGCAGCTCCACCAGCCACCAGGAGACACCGATGGTCCAGGGCCCCCACCCGGCACCGCCCCGCCGGCCGGCCGCCACGGCCGCGCCCGAGCAGCGCGAGCCCGCCGCCCGCCTCGCCGCCGAGCCGACCCGCCCGCGCCCCGTCGTCACCGAGCAGGTGACCGGCGCCAAGTCGATCGTCCGCTCGCTCGAGGAGGCCGGCGCCGAGGTCGTCTTCGGCATCCCCGGCGGCGCGATCCTGCCGACCTACGACCCGCTGATGGACTCCACCCGGCTGCGGCACATCCTCGTCCGGCACGAGCAGGGCGGCGGCCACGCGGCCACCGGCTACGCGCAGGCCACCGGCAAGGTCGGCGTGTGCATGGCGACCTCCGGCCCGGGCGCGACGAACCTCGTGACGCCGATCGCCGACGCGAACATGGACTCGATCCCGCTGGTGGCGATCACCGGCCAGGTCGGCGCCTCGCTGATCGGCACGGACGCGTTCCAGGAGGCCGACATCGTCGGCATCACGCTGCCGATCACCAAGCACAACTACCTGGTGACCGACCCGGCCGACATCCCGCGCACCATCGCCGAGGCGTTCCACATCGCCAGCACCGGCCGGCCCGGCCCCGTGCTGGTGGACATCGCGAAGTCGGCGATGCAGACCGACACCACGTTCACCTGGCCGCAGCAGATGGACCTGCCGGGCTACCACCCGGTGACCAAGCCGCACGGCAAGCAGATCCGCGAGGCCGCCCGCCTGCTCGCGACGGCGCGCCGCCCGGTGCTGATGGTCGGCGGCGGCGTGATCCGCTCCGGCGCCTCGGCCGAGCTGCGCCGCCTGGTGGACGAGTCCGGAGCGGCGGTGGTCACCACGCTGATGGCCCGCGGCGCGCTGCCCGACACCCACCCGCAGAACCTGGGCATGCCCGGGATGCACGGCACGGTGGCCGCGGTGGCCGCGCTGCAGAAGGCGGACCTGGTGGTCTCGCTGGGCGCGCGGTTCGACGACCGGGTGACCGGCAAGCTGTCGTCGTTCGCCCGGAACGCCACGATCGTGCACGCCGACATCGACCCCGCGGAGATCAGCAAGAACCGCACCGCGGACGTGCCGATCGTCGGCGACCTGCGCGAGGTGCTGACCGACCTGCTGCCCGAGCTCGCCCGCGAGCAGGCGCACCACGGCCGGCCGGACCTCGAGGCGTGGTGGCGGCAGATCGACTCCTGGCGGGAGACGTTCCCGCTGGGCTACGACGAGCCGACCGACGGCCAGCTCGCGCCGCAGCACGTGATCTCCCGGATCGGCGAGCTGTCCGGGCCGGAGTCGATCTTCGCCTCGGGCGTGGGCCAGCACCAGATGTGGGCCGCGCAGTTCATCAAGTACCAGCGGCCGAACTCCTGGCTGAACTCCGGCGGCCTCGGCACGATGGGCTTCGCGGTGCCCGCCGCCATGGGCGCCAAGGTGGGGGAGCCGGACCGCACGGTCTGGGCGATCGACGGCGACGGCTGCTTCCAGATGACCAACCAGGAGCTGGCCACCTGCACGATCAACGAGATCCCGATCAAGGTCGCGGTGATCAACAACTCCTCGCTCGGCATGGTGCGGCAGTGGCAGACCCTGTTCTACGAGTCCCGGTACTCGAACACGGACCTGAACACGGGCCACGGCACCCGGCGCATCCCGGACTTCGTGAAGCTGGCGGACTCCTACGGGGCCGTCGGCCTGCGCTGCGAGACGCTCGCCGACGTGGACGCGACCATCACCCGGGCCATGGAGATCGACGACCGCCCCGTGGTCGTGGACTTCACCGTGTCGCGCGACTCGATGGTGTGGCCGATGGTCGCCGCCGGCGTGCCGAACGACGACATCCAGTACGCCCGGGGCATCAGCCCGGCGTGGGACCGCGAAGACTGAAGCGGAGCGAGCAGATCATGAGCCGTCACACCCTCTCCGTCCTCGTGGAGAACAAGCCCGGCGTGCTGACCCGCGTCGCCGGCCTGTTCGCCCGCCGGTCGTTCAACATCCACTCCCTGGCCGTGGGCCCGACGGAGCACGAGGAGATCTCGCGCATCACCGTCGTGGTCGACGTCGACCAGCTCCCGCTGGAGCAGGTGACCAAGCAGCTGAACAAGCTGATCAACGTCCTGAAGATCGTCGAGCTCGAGGACGCCGCCTCCGTGCAGCGCGAGCTGCTGCTGGTGAAGGTGCGCGCCGAGGGCGCCACCCGCACGCAGGTGCTCGAGGTCGTCGACCTGTTCCGCGCGCACGTCGTGGACGTCGTCCCGGACACCGTCACCATCGAGGCGACGGGCGGCCCCGCCAAGCTGCAGGCGCTGCTCGCGGCGCTCGAGCCGTTCGGCGTCCGCGAGATCGTCCAGTCCGGCACCGTGGCCATCGGCCGCGGCTCCCGCTCCATCACCGACCGCGCGCTGGAGCGCGTGAGCCGGTCCGCCTGACCACCGCCCGCACCACCGCACCACCCGCACACACCGAGGAGATCCATCGTGGCTGAGCTGTTCTACGACGACGACGCCGACCTGTCGGTCATCCAGAGCAAGAAGGTCGCCGTCATCGGGTACGGCAGCCAGGGGCACGCGCACGCGCTGAACCTGCGCGACTCCGGGGTCGACGTCACCGTCGGCCTGCGCGAGGGCTCCTCCTCGCGCGCCAAGGCCGAGAACGAGGGCCTCGCGGTCGCGTCCGTCGCCGACGCCGTGCGCGGCGCCGACGTGGTGGTCGTGCTCGCGCCGGACCAGGTGCAGCGGCACATCTACCGCGACGAGATCGCCCCGAACCTCAAGGAGGGCGCGGCGCTGGTCTTCGGCCACGGCTTCAACATCCGGTTCGGCTACATCACCCCCGAGGCCGGCCACGACGTCGTCATGGTCGCCCCGAAGGGCCCCGGCCACCTCGTGCGCCGCGAGTACGTCGACGGCCGCGGCGTGCCCGTGATCGTCGCCGTCGAGCAGGACGCGTCCGGCTCCGCCTGGGACCTCGCGCTGTCGTACGCCAAGGGCATCGGCGGCCTGCGCGCCGCCGGCATCAAGACCACGTTCACCGAGGAGACCGAGACCGACCTGTTCGGCGAGCAGGCGGTCCTCTGCGGCGGCGTGTCCCAGCTGATCCAGTACGGCTTCGAGACGCTGACCGAGGCCGGCTACCAGCCCGAGGTCGCGTACTTCGAGGTGCTGCACGAGCTGAAGCTGATCGTCGACCTGATCTTCGAGGGCGGCATCACCAAGCAGCGCTGGTCCGTCTCCGACACCGCCGAGTACGGCGACTACGTCTCCGGCCCGCGGGTCATCACGCCCGACGTGAAGGAGAACATGAAGGCCGTCCTCGCGGACATCCAGAACGGCGCCTTCGCCGAGCGGTTCATCACGGACCAGGACGCGGGCGCCCCGGAGTTCACCGCGCTGCGCGAGAAGGGCCAGAACCACCCGATCGAGCCGGTCGGCCGCGAGCTGCGCCAGCTGTTCGCCTGGGTCAAGCCGTCCGACTCGGACTACGTCGAGGGCTCGGCCGCGCGCTGACCCACGAGCACGCCCGCGCCGCCCGGTGCGGCCGACGGCCCGGTACGCCCCGTGCGTGCCGGGCCGTCGGCGTCCCGGCGCCGGGGGAGGATGGGCGGATGACCGCCGACGAGCACGCCGCCGACCTCCTCGCTTTCTGGGAGGTCGCGCGGGTCCGCGCGGGCGTGATGCGCACCGCCGCCGTCACGGGCCCGGGGGTCCGCGGCTCGCTGGTGCCGCCCACGTGGTCGTTCGACGAGGACCCGGAGCAGGCGGACCGGCAGCTCGGCCAGGTGCTGGCCGGCACGAGGACCGGCACGTCGACGGCGCTGGCCGAGCTCACGCACGCCGGCGCGCCGCTGCCGGTGCCGGGCGACCTGTCGATCATCACGGACGCGGCCGGCCGCCCCGCGGCGCTGGTGCGCACCACGCGCGTCGCCACCGTCCCGTTCGACCGGGTGGACGAGGAGTTCGCGGCGGCGGAGGCCGAGGGCGACGGGACGCTGGCCGCGTGGCGCACCGAGCGGGAGCGGTACTGGCGGCGCGCGCTGGCGCCGCTGAGGGAGGCGTTCACCCCCGACCTGCCCGTGGTCACCGAGCGGTTCGCGCTGCTGTACCCCCGTCCGTCGGACCGGGGCCGGTCCGAGCGCGGCCCGTCCGATCACTGAGACGCCCGTCCCGCAGCGTGGGACGCGCCGGTAGGGTCGCGGGCATGGCGCAGCAGATCACCCTGGCGGTCGTCGCGGGAGACGGCATCGGCACCGAGGTCGTGGAGCAGGGCCTGCTCGCGCTGGAGGCGGCCCTCGCCGGCACCTCGAGCACGGTCACCACCACGGACTTCGACCTGGGCGCGCGCCGCTGGCACGCGACCGGCGAGACGCTGACCGACGAGGACCTCGCCGCGATCCGCACGCACGACGCGATCCTGCTCGGCGCCATCGGCGACCCGGGCGTGCCGTCGGGCGTGCTGGAGCGCGGGCTGCTGCTGAAGCTGCGGTTCGCGCTGGACCACTACGTGAACCTGCGCCCGTCGAAGCTGTACCCGGGGGTCGCCTCGCCGCTGGCCGCCCCGGGCGAGGTGGACTTCGTCGTCGTCCGCGAGGGCACCGAGGGCCCGTACGTCGGCAACGGCGGCGCCATCCGCGTCGGCACGCCGCACGAGGTGGCCAACGAGGTCAGCGTGAACACCGCGTTCGGCGTCGAGCGCGTGGTCCGGGACGCCTTCGCCCGGGCGGCCGCCCGTCCGCGCAGGAAGCTGACGCTGGTGCACAAGCACAACGTCCTCGTGCACGCCGGCCACCTGTGGCGCCGCACGGTCGAGGCCGTGAACGCCGAGTTCCCCGACGTCACCGTCGACTACCTGCACGTCGACGCCGCCACGATCTTCCTGGTGACGGACCCGGCCCGGTTCGACGTGATCGTCACGGACAACCTGTTCGGCGACATCCTCACCGACCTGGCCGCAGCGGTCACCGGCGGCATCGGCCTGGCCGCGTCCGCGAACATCAACCCGGACCGCACCGCGCCCAGCATGTTCGAGCCGGTGCACGGCTCCGCGCCGGACATCGCCGGGCAGGGCAAGGCCGACCCCACCGCGACCGTGCTGTCGGTCGCCCTGCTGCTGGAGCACCTGGGCGAGCGCGACGCCGCCGCCCGGGTCGAGGCCGCCGTCGCCGCCGACATCGCCGAGCGCACCGGCCGAGTACGGTCGACGGCCGAGGTGGGCAAGGACCTCGCCGCGCGCATCGCCGGCTGAGCACCCTCGCGCCGCCCCTCGCCGCCGCACGCGGACGGGGGGCTGCGTCGTCCCCGCCCGGCCGTCGCCCAGGTACCGTCAGCACAGACTCCTGGTGAAAGGCCGCAGACAGATGAGCACCCCCGACACGACCGACCTCGGCGCCGACTTCGAGATCCGGCGCTCCGACAGCCCCCGCCCCGACGCCGAGCGGGAGTCGCTGCTCGCCACCCCGAAGTTCGGCACCGTCTTCACCGACCACATGGCCCGCGTCACCTGGACGCAGGGCCTGGGCTGGCACGACCGCCGCGTCGAGACCTACGGCCCGCTGCTGCTCGACCCCGCGACCGCGGTGCTGCACTACGCCCAGGAGATCTTCGAGGGCCTCAAGGCGTACCGGCACGAGGACGGGTCGGTCTGGACGTTCCGCCCGTGGGCCAACGCCGAGCGCCTGCAGCGCTCCGCCCGCCGGCTCGCCCTGCCCGAGCTGTCCACCGAGGACTTCCTCGGCTCCGTGACCGCGCTGGTCCGGACCGACGTCGCCTGGGTGCCGTCGGGGGAGGAGACCAGCCTCTACCTGCGGCCGTTCATGTACGCCTCGGAGCCGTTCCTCGGCGTGCGGCCCAGCATGGAGGCGGAGTACCTCGTCATCGCCTCGCCGGTCGGCTCGTACTTCGCCGGCGGCGTGCAGCCCGTGTCCATCTGGGTCTCCGAGGACTACCACCGCGCCGGCGCCGGCGGCATGGGCGCGGCCAAGACCGGCGGCAACTACGCCGCCAGCCTGCTCCCGCAGCAGGAGGCCTACGCCCGCGGCTGCGAGCAGGTGTGCTTCCTCGACGCGAGCACGAACACGCTGCTCGAGGAGCTCGGCGGCATGAACGTGTTCGTCATCGGCGCCGACGGCTCCGTGTCCACCCCGCGGCTGACCGGCACGATCCTCGAGGGCGTCACCCGGTCCTCGATCCTGCAGCTGCTCGCCGAGGACGGCCGGGAGGTCCGCGAGCGCGACATCCCGCTGGCCGAGCTGCTGGCGGGCCTGCGCGACGGCAGCGTCGCCGAGGTGTTCGCCTGCGGCACCGCCGCCGTCGTCACGCCGATCGGCCGGCTCGCGGGCACGGACTTCGACCAGACGGTCGGCGACGGCAGCGCCGGCCCGGTCATGCAGAGCATCCGCACCCGGCTCACCGACATCCAGTACGGCCGCGCGGCGGACCCGCACGGCTGGATGCACCGCCTGGTCTGACGCCCGCGCGGCCCTCGCGGCGCGGGCGCCGGACCCCGCGCCGC
>JAPSIJ010000121.1 GCA_031178805.1 Cellulomonas sp.
GTCGAGAAACCGGTTACCGAGCGCCGATCGGCGCCGTGCCGGTGCAGTCCCCACTTCAACGACGAAGGTGAGACGACGACGATGACTCGACCCACAGCCCTGAGGTCGCTCGCGGCCGGGGCCTCGCTCGCGCTCGTGGCGGCGGCCGGGGTGACCGCGCTCGCCGCCCCCGCGGCGCACGCCGTCACCGGCAGCGCGACCGGCTTCGCCTCGCAGAACGGAGGCACGACCGGCGGCGCCGGCGGTCAGACCGTGCGCGCGTCCACGGGCACCGCGATCCACGAGGCGCTGTGCGCCCGGCCCAGCACGAGCACGCCGATCACCATCCAGGTGTCGGGCACCATCACCGTCGGCAACACCGCCAAGGTGTCGGGCAGCGGCTGCAACACGGCCGCCGGGGTGATCGAGCTCAAGGGCATCAGCAACGTGACGATCGAGGGCGTCGGCGGGGGTGCGACGTTCGACCAGATCGGCATCCACATCCGCGACTCGAGCAACATCATCATCCAGAACGTCACCGTCAGGAACGTGAAGAAGTCGGGCTCCCCGACCTCCAACGGCGGCGACGCGATCGGCATGGAGAGCACGGTCCGCAACGTGTGGGTCGACCACGTGACGCTCGAGGCGTCGGGCGGCGAGTCCGAGGGCTACGACGGCCTCTTCGACATGAAGAACGACGTCGAGTACGTGACCCTCTCGTACTCGATCCTGCGCAACTCCGGCCGCGGCGGGCTCATCGGCTCGAGCGAGAGCGACACGGGGAACAGCAACATCACGTTCCACCACAACCTCTACCAGAACATCGACTCCCGCACGCCGCTGCTGCGCGGCGGTGTGGCGCACATGTACAACAACCACTACCTGCAGCTCAACGAGTCCGGGATCAACTCGCGCGCCGGTGCGCGGGCGAAGGTCGAGAACAACTACTTCGAGGACTCGAAGGACGTGCTCGGCACCTTCTACACGTCCGAGCGCGGCGAGTGGCAGACGGCCGGCAACATCCTCGACAACGTCACGTGGTCGAGCCCCGGCGGCGACACGCGCCCGGCCGGTCCCGGCATGGCGTCGACGACGACCGTGAGCGTGCCGTACTCGTACCGCCTCGACGGCGCGAGCTGCGTGCCCGCCCTCGTGCGGGCCACGGCCGGCGCGAACACCGGCCTGCGGGTCTCGGACGGCTCCTGCTCGCCGCAGACGCCGGCCCCGAACCCGACCACCCCGGCACCGAACCCCACGACGCCGGGCCCGAACCCGACGACGCCCGCGCCGAACCCGACCACGCCGGCACCCCAGCCGGGCGGGCCGAACCTCAGCCTGGGCGCCGGGGCCGACGGCTCCGGCAAGGGCGGCGGCACGAGCTACGGCAACGTGGTCGACGGCAAGCTGTCGACGTACTGGTCGCCCAGCGGCTCGACGGGCCGCGTGTCCGTGAAGTGGGGGTCCGCGACGACCATCTCGTCCGTCGTGGTCCGCACGGCCTCCGGCGGCGGCAGCATCACGAGCTTCCGCGTCGTCAACAACGACACCGGGGCCGTGCTCGGCACGGGCGGCAACGGCGGGACCGTGTCCTTCCCGGCCGTCTCCCTGAGGAAGGTCAACATCGAGATCACCGGCGCCTCGGGCACCCCCCGCGTCGCCGAGGTCGAGACCTACCGCTGACCGGGCTCCACCCCCGGGCAGCACGCTGAACCCGGAGATCCTCAGGACCAGGGCGACCTCGTCCTGAGGACCTCCGGGTTCGTCCGTGTGCGGCCCGGAGGACGGGTCAGGCGTCCGTGGGGTCCGGGATCAGGGTGAGGGCCGTCATCAGGACGCCCAGGACGATCGCCGTGCGCGTGTGGGGGAGCGGGCGGCCGGCGGCCGCGAGAGCCTCGCCGCGGCGGAAGATCCACCGCTCGAACGCGACGGTGCCCACGGTGGAGGCAGCGAGGCCGGCCACGACGACGCCGGCGACCAGCGCGGGACGCACGTCGCGCGGGGCCCCCGGCGCGTCGTCGGACGTGCGGTTCTCGTCGACGGCGCGGTGGACCACGCCGGTGGCGTCGAGGCCCGTGCCGTCGGGCACGTCGGTGCCCCCGAGGCGGAGGGAGCCCGTGGCGGTCGCGGCGTGCTTCTGCTTCCGGTCGGCGAGCGCGGCGCGCAGGTCGGGGACGCTCGCGGCGACGTTGGCGGCGGACAGGGCCACCTTGACCCAGCCGCGCGCGGTGCGGGAGCGGATCAGGTCGGGGCTGGCGTAGTAGGCGGTGGTGGCCGCGCCCGTGACGAGGGCGGCCAGGACGCGGGTGCGGGTCGGTCGGGGCGTCGTCATGCCGCCATCGTCACCCGCGGGTGGGCGGTGTCACACCCCCCGTCGGGACCAGATGGGACGCCCCGACCTCATCCCGGCGTTCTACCGGTGTGACGACAACGCCGCTGTCCGTCCCGCCCGCCGCCGCGCCGCCCCCGACGTCGACCGCCGCGACGCCGACCCCCACGCCCGCCCGCCCGCGCCCGCTGCTCGACGTCCGCCGCATCTACGCCGAGCCCGAGGCGGCGGCGCTGCCGCGCGGGCAGGAGGTGCTCGCGCGCTGGCCCGACGCCGAGCGCGTCGAGGTCGCCTCGCACTGGAACATCCCCGAGCTGCACGGCGACGAGACGAACGTCGACCGCTGGGTGCGCATCAAGACCGAGGCGCTCGTGCTCGGTGTGAAGAAGTCGCTCGCGGCCCGGCCGAACGGGCGCTCGTCGGACTTCGTCGCCCCGTCGACGGCGAACGGCTGCGCGATGGCGTGCGCGTACTGCTACGTGCCCCGCCGCAAGGGCTACAGCAACCCGATCACGGTGTTCGCCAACATCGACCGCATCACCGGGTACCTCGCCCGGCACGTCACGAAGCAGGGCACCAAGGCGGAGCCGAACCAGTGCGACCCGCACGCGTGGGTCTACGACATCGGCGAGAACAGCGACTGCTCGGTCGACGCGACGGTCAGCGACAACGTGCGCGACCTCGTCGACCTGTTCCGTGGCCTGCCGACCGCCAAGGCGTCGTTCGCGACCAAGCACGTCAACCGCGACCTGCTCGACTGGGACCCGCAGGGCCGCACGCGCGTGCGGTTCTCGCTCATGCCCGAGCGGATCTCCAAGCTCGTGGACATCCGGACCGACCGCGTCGCCGACCGCATCGCCGCGATCGACGACTTCGTCGAGGCCGGCTACGAGGTGCACCTCAACTTCTCGCCCGTGATCGTGCACGACGGCTGGCTCGAGGACTGGGCGGAGCTGCTCGACCAGGTCGCGGACGGCGTCGGTCCCCGCGCCCGCTCGCAGCTGGCCTGCGAGGTCATCATGCTGACCCACAACCAGGCGCTGCACGAGGTCAACCTCGGGTGGCACCCGAAGGCCGAGGAGGTGCTGTGGCGCCCCGACCTGCAGGAGCCGAAGCGCTCGCAGACCGGCGGCTGGAACGTCCGGTACCGCACGGGTGAGAAGGGCCGGCACGTCCGGGCCCTCACCGACCTGATCGCACAGCGCCTGCCGGAGTGCCGCGTCCGCTACGCCTTCTGACCTGCGGGAGCCCGCCGACCCCCGGGCCGGGCCCGAGCGGCCCACCCCGGCGGACCCCCGCCGCACCGCCCACCCTCGCCCGGCCGCGACGAGGGCCGGTCGGGTGAACCCGTCCGAACCGTCCCCTTCGCCGGGCCCGCGCCCCCTAGCGTGACGCCCGACGACGAGGGGGACGACATGCGGGCTGCCGCAGGCGTGGCGACGGCGTGCGTGGTGGTGCTGCTCGCCGCCTGCACGGGTGCCCCCGCGGACGGCCCCGCGGACGGCGCCACGGACGGCCCCGCGGACGGCGGCACGTCCGCGAGTGGCGCGTCGGGTGCCGACGGCATGACGCTCGAGGAGCACTGCGCGACCGAGCAGGGCGTCGTGGACCTGACCGCCGTCGTCGACGCCGACGACGTCGCGCTCACCTGGGACGACGACGGAGGCCGCCTCGGACCGGCGACCTACTGGGTCGCGCGGCGGGACGCCCCCGACGTCCCCTGGGAGCTCGTCGCCACGGTGGAGCTGGCGCCGTCCGACGAGCGCCGCTACGTGCACGACGCCGCGGCGGACGCGCCGGCCGAGTACACCGTCGCGGAGTCGGACAGCTGCGTGACGGCGCCCGAGCAGATCTGCGCACCCGACCTGCCCTGCCCGGTCGTCGTGCTGCCGCCGCGCGGCGACGACTGACCCCACCCGTGCGAGACCGACGCCGACCCGGAGGCACCGGGATGACGACAGGAGCACCGTGAACAGACGCACCCGTACCGCCGCCGGCCTCTTGCTCGCCGGCGCGCTGGTGGCGGTCAACGTGCCCGCGCACGCCGGCGACGAGCCCGCCCGGCCCGGTGCCGTGCCGGGACCGTCCCGCGCCGCGGCCCGCGCCGCCGCCCTGGAGGCGGACGACCTGGCGGCAGCGATGGACGTGCCCGCCGGCACGCTGCTGTCCGCGGACTACGGCGACTCGGACCCCCGGGCGTTCGCGATCTCCGACGGCGTCCCGGTCGCGCCGCCCGAGGACGAGGACCCGGGCGACCCCGGCGACCCGGGCGACCCCGTCCCCACGCTGCAGTCGGTCGCGGACGCGGGCCTCGGGTTCCCCACCACGGGATCGACGTTCCTCGTCCTGTCGACGGGCGACGCGTCGCACGCCCTGCTGCCCGACTCCAGCGGCGGCCTGAGCACGGACCTCGGGGGCTCCTCGAACGAGGACGGCGAGGACCTCGCGCAGCTGCACCTCCAGCTCGACCCGCCGGACGGCGCGCGGTGCTTCGCGTTCGACGTCGCGTTCCTCTCGGAGGAGTACCCCGAGTACGTCGGCTCGAGCTTCAACGACGCGTTCACGGCGCAGCTCGGCGACGGGCACACCGAGATCGTCGACGGCGCGGTGGAGGCCGACGCGAACTTCGCGCAGGACGTGCAGGGCAACCCGCTGTCGATCAACACCGTCTTCGGCATGGAGGCCGGCACGGGCACGACGTACGACGGGGGCACCGCGCGGCTGCGCGCCGGCGCACCGGTGATCGCCGCCACGGTCGACGTCTACCTGACCGTCCAGGACCTCGGCGACTCGGCCTTCGACTCGGCGGTGTTCCTCGACAACTTCTTCTGGTCCGACGACCTCAACTGCCGGTTCGGCTCCACCGAGGACACCGACGGCGACGGCCTGCTCGACGAGTGGGAGACCGACGGCCTGACGATGCTGACGGGCGAGGGCCAGGAGGTCGTCGACCTGCCGGCGATGGGCGCCGACCCGGCCGTGCCGGACGTCTTCGTCGAGATCGACCACATGGGGGGCGACGACCACTCGCACGCGCCTGAGCCGGCGGCGATCGCGGCCGTCGTGGACAGCTTCGCGCGCAACGGCGTGCACCTGCACGTCGACTACGGCCCCGCCGCGCCGCTCACCTACGGTGCCGCCGCGACGTGGGGCGACCTGAGCGAGGGCGAGGAGCTGCCGCACCGCGAGCACCTGGGCGACAACGGCCTGTTCGGCTGGTTCGGCTACCGGTGGTCGGCGTTCGACGACGTGAAGGACGACAGCTTCGAGGAGGTGCGGGCGCCGGTCTTCCACTACAACGTGTGGGCGCACCACCTCTCTCCGCAGCTGGGCACGACGAGCGGCATGTCGCGGGGGAGCCTCGACGGGGCGAGCGACTTCGTCGTCTCGCTCGGCGGGTGGCAGGACGACACGGGCTCGCTCGAGGAGCAGGCCGGGACGTTCATGCACGAGCTGGGGCACAACCTGGGCCTCGGGCACGGCGGCGACGACCACGAGAACCACAAGCCCAACTACCTCAGCGTCATGAACTACCTCTTCCAGGACGGTCTGCCCGCCGGCAGCGAGGACTTCGACTACTCGGGCGCCGCCCTGCCGGACCTCGACGAGGACGCGCTGGTCGAGGCCGACGGCATCGGCGTCCCGGAGTCGGTGCGCACGCAGCACCGTGGCTGCGGCAACGCCCGCACGAGCGACGGCGACGCCGTCGACTTCAACTGCGACGGCGACACCGACGACGTGCTGGCCCGCGACGTCAACGGCGACGGTGACCACACCGAGCTCCTCGGCGCACGCGACTGGGGCGAGCTCATGTACACGGGCGGCGCGATCGGCCGCCCGGGTGCGCTCGTCGAGCTGCCCGCGGAGACGGTGCCCGAGGAGCCCGAGCTGACCGAGGAGGCGAACCGCGCGCTCGACGCCGAGGTCGTCACCCCGGTGGCCGGTGCCGCCCCCACGACGCCCGCCGCCGCCGTCGTCGTCGGGACGCCCGTGACGGCGTCGCTCGACTTCACGGTGGACGGCGGCACGGCCGACGCGGTCGTCGCGACCTGGTCGTGGGGCGACGGCACGACCAGCACGGGCACCGTCACGGACGGCCCGCGCAGCACCGCGACGCACACGTACACGGCGGCCGGGCGCTACCCGGTGCAGGCGACGCTCACGGCGTCGGGCGGCACGGTGACGTCGCCGGCCGCGACCGTCGTCGTGGTCGACCCGTCCGCGGGCGGGCTGCACGCCGTGGCGGCGCTCCCCGTGCCGGCCGGGGCGACCCCGTCCGCGCCGGCGGCGACGGGCCCGGCGGCGGTGGTCGTCGGCGCCTCGTGGGTCGGTCGCACGCCGCGCCTGGTGACGGGCACGCTGGTCGAGTGGCCGGCGGCGCGCCTGCGGGTCGTGGCGACCTCGGGTGACTGGCTCGTGGTCCAGGGCGGCACCGCGGTGCTGGAGTCCGACGCGACCGTGAACGGGCGCGGCGGCTACCGGCAGCGGGTCACCGCGACGGGGGGCCGCACCCCGGCGCTGCGCGTCGAGGTGT
>JAPSIJ010000122.1:0-1226 GCA_031178805.1 Cellulomonas sp.
CGGACGTGCGACTCGACGGTGCGGACGCTCAGGGACAGCTCGTCGGCGATCTCGGCGTTGGTCATGCCGCGGGCCACGAGCGCGAGCAGCTGCCGCTCCCGGGCGCTGAGCTCCCACCGGCCACCGGCCACGGGCGCACCGAGGGGCTCCCCCGGTCCCTGCAGCGCGTGCGCCGCCTCGCGGGCGGCGACGGCCTCGGCCGCCCGTCCGGCGGCGCGGAACAGCGCCATCGCGTTGACGTACGCCCGGGCGGCCTGCTGCCGCGCCCCGAGGTCCTGGAGCCGGCGCCCGACGGCGAGGAGCGCCTCCGGGTCGCGGTCCTCGTGCAGCGCCCGCCACCCGGCCAGGTGGGTCTCGTGCAGCGTCCCGGGGGCCGGCGCCACGGTGCGCGCGAACGCGGCGGCGCGGCGGGGGTCGTAGGAGACGACGAGCCCGGCGAGCTGCGTGACGTCCGCGGCGAAGTCGTGACCCCGGGCGCGCGACCGTCCGGCGATGCCGTCGAGGACCTCCGCGGCCCCGCCCAGGTTCCCGTTGGCCTGCAGCTCCATCGCCAGCGTCCAGTCCTCGTCGCCGTACGGGAGCGCGGCGCAGCCCGCCACGCCGTCGTCGACGAGGCCGAGGAGGTGGGGTGCGGCCGTCGTCTCGCGACGGACCAGCGCGGTGGCGGCGGCGAGCACCCGCAGGGACCGGTCGGGGGACAGCAGGACCCCGCCCGCGCGGGCGTCCGACCGCAGCACGTGGAACGCCTGCACGCGGGCGGGCTCCATCTCGCCCATGGACGCGTAGGTGAGGGCGGCGACGAACCGCGCCGTCACGTAGGCGGCGCGGTCGCGGGTCGCCACGGCCGCGGCGAACAGCCGGCGGCTCGCAGCGAGCGCCCCCTCGTGGTCCCCCGCGCCGAACAGGGCGAGCGCGTGCAGGTACGCGGCGGAGTCCCGCAGCAGCGTCGGCCACCCGTCCCGGCCGACGTCCAGCAGCCCGGCCGCGCGCTCGTGCCGGCCCCGGACCACGCACCACGCGGCGAGGACCACCCGCGCGGTGGCGGCGTCCAGGCCCTCCGCCGCGAGCAGCGGCGCCAGCACCGGCTCGGGGTCGTCGTCCACCGTGCCGAACTCGATCAGCAGCGCCTGCTCCAGCGCGCGGACCGCTCCGCCCAGCGGCGCGCCGTCGGCACGCAGGGCGGCGAGCTCCCGCGCCGCCTCGCGGCACGACCCGCCCTGCAGCAC
>JAPSIJ010000122.1:1326-6814 GCA_031178805.1 Cellulomonas sp.
CCACCGTGCCGAACTCGATCAGCAGCGCCTGCTCCAGCGCGCGGACCGCTCCGCCCAGCGGCGCGCCGTCGGCACGCAGGGCGGCGAGCTCCCGCGCCGCCTCGCGGCACGACCCGCCCTGCAGCACCCGCCACCGCGCCCGCAGGTAGCGGAGCTCCACGACCGCGAACGGCTCGCGGTCCGCGGCCTCGTCGGTGCCGGCCAGCACCGCCTCCACCGCCCCGGGCTCCGGCGGGCCGGAGAGCAGCAGCCGCAGCAGCGGCGCCGCCCGCGCCGCCGTGGGGTCACGGCGCCAGCCCTCGGACGCCCGGTGGACGTCCGCGTCCCACGTCCCGGCCAGGACGGCGTCGACGGTCTCGTCCGCGAAGTCCGGTCCCGTGCCGCACGCCTCGTGCCCGCCCCGCCCGAGGGCCCGCAGGCCCACGGCGGCGGTCGGGGCCGGCCCGCCCGGAAGGTCCAGCGCCTCGAGCGCGGCCGCCGCCCGGCAGCGCCGCGCGGCGAACCGCGGCTGCCGCAGGTGCGCCGACAGCCCCGGGGGGTGCACCGCGACGACCTCCCCGGCGACGTGGGTGCTGACCCGCGCCAGGTCCAACCCCAGGAGCTCGTCGAGCCGGTCCCAGGACAGCAGCCGGCCGGCGACGTCCAGCGGGACCGTCCCCGCGGCCGCGAGCAGGTCCAGGGCATCGCGGGCCTGCGCCGGGGTGCCCGTCAGGTACGCCTCGTACCCGCCGTCCGCCACCGGTGGGACCGCCTCACGGTCCCGGGCGTCCTCCGCGCCGTCGAGCAGCGCCACCGCCAGTCCCGGCAACCCCGCGCTGTCCCGGTGCACCCGCGCCAGCGCCAGCGGGTCGACCGGTTCCCGCGAGCCCTGCTGCAGCGCCCCGAGCAGCGCCTCGAACCGCAGCCCGTCGAGGCGCAGCTGCGCGCCCGGCACCAGGACCGGCAGGCTCTCCGCGTCCGGCACGCCCTGGGGCCGGTGCGCCTGCGCCACCGGGGTGCCGAACAACCGGTGCAGGCTCGCGACCAGCCCGCGCGAGGCCACGTCGAGCAGCTCGGCGTCGTCCACCACCAGCACGTGGGTCCCGCTCTCCAGGAGCTGCCCGTACGCCTCCTCCAGCTCCGCGTAGGCCGGGGCGCCGTCCGTGCGGGACCGCAGGCCCGGAGGCAGCGCCGCGCGGAGCGCGTGCAGGGGCGGCGCGCCGAGCCCCGGGCGCACGTGCACGACCGGACGACCCGCCGCCTGCGACCGGGCGGCGACCGCCCGCAGCGTGGTGCTGCGACCCGAGGTCCGGCGCCCGACGAGGCACACGCAGGTGCCGCGGGACAGCAGTCCCACGGCCTGCTCGACGAGGTCCTCCCGGCCGGGCGCCGACGCGGCGGCGGGCGCGGCGGGGACGGCGGCGGCCTCCCGGTGAACGCTCATGGTGCCCGATCCTCGCCGCCGGACGGCACCACCCACCGTCCGCGCGACCGCCACTCAGCCCTCAGGGCACGAGGCGCTCGCCGATCCACCCGGTCGCGGTGCGCTCGAACACCGCCCGCTCCAGCGGGTCCGCCGACACGTCCACGCGGTCCACCAGGTCCACGGTCACCTCCACCCACGCGAACCGCTCGAACCAGACGCGCTCGTCCTCGTCGGGACCCGCCGGGCGGCCGCCGGCGGGCAGGGACGTCCCCGGCACGGACGACGAGCCGTAGCTGCGACGGGTGCGCTCCCCCAGCGACTGCCACCGGCGGCGGCGCTCGGCCGCGTCGGCGACGACGAGCGCCCTGCCCTCGAGGCGGAGCTGCACCCCGGTGCCCTCGTCGTATCCGCTGAGCGCCACCCGCGGGTGGCCGCGGATCTCCGCGACCTTGGCGGAGCGGGCGTCCGTGGCGAACGAGAGCACGCCCGCGTCGGGGTCGCAGGCCCGGAGGATGATCGAGCGGACGCGCGGGGAGCCCAGTGCGTCGACCGTCGCCAGGGCGGCGAGCGTGAACGGGGTGCGCCGGGTCGTCGCGTCGACGAGCGCCCGCCAGCTCGCGGACAGGACGGGGTCCAGCACCATCGACGTCGCTCCCCTCCCGGACCGCCACGGCCTCAACCGATCCTGGCACGCACCGCCGGGCGGCACCTCACCGTCAGGCGGTCGCGGCCACCGGGAACGCCGCGGGCCGGAAGCCGCGCACCAGCAGCCACAGCCCCAGCGACAGCTCCCACAGGAAGATCGGCGCGACGGCGACCGCGGAGAGCACGGACAGCTGCTCGTTGAGACCGACCATCGTCAGCACGTCGGAGGCGAGCAGCAGCGGCGCCCCGACGAGCCCGGCGAGGGGGATGGCGCGCGGCACGAGGCCGGACCGCAGCATCAGCGGGGCCAGGAGCAGCGCGTTCACCCCCGCGAGCACCCCGGGCCCGAGCAGGAACGTCCAGTCGCGGACGGCCACGAGCCCCTGCGCCACCGCCACCAGCGCGGTGCCGTCCGTGCCCGTCGCCGGCCCGGCCTGGCGCATCGTGACCACGGCGAGCAGGCTGACCACCCCGACGGCGATGACCGCGGCCTCCAGCACCCGCGACGCGAGGAAGCCGAGGGCGAGGTGCTCGCCCCACCGCTTCACCACGCCGAACAGCACGACGGCCGTGCCGATGCAGGCGAGGGCGTTCACCAGGTCGAGCAGCGCGCCGGCCACCACGGAGCCGTCGGCGCCGGGCCCGAGCACGTACGCGGGGTCGTCGAGCACCGGGCCGAGCAGCGGCAGCGCGGGGATGGAGCTGGCGAACGTCAGCAGGTAGAGCGCCCCGGCCAGCCGCGCGGTCGCGCGGTGCGGGGCGGCACGGCGCGACCCCGCGGGGACGTCGGCGTGGGCGGTGGTGGTGGACATCGGGGCTCCTCGGCGGCTCGGGGCGACCGACCGCCGCCCGTGCGACGCACCGTAGGAACCGGCGTGGTGAGCGCGGATCACCACGTGTGGTGAGGGCGCGGGTGAACGTCGTCAGCGCGCGTCGCGGAGCAGCCCGAGCTCGTCGGCGCGGCGGACCGCGGCCCGGCGGCTGTGCACGCCGAGCTTGCGGTACACGCTCGTGGTGTGGGTGCGGACGGTGTTCAGCGACAGCCCCAGGTGCCGGGCGATCTCGGGTCCGTCGAGCTCGGTCGCGAGCAGCCGCAGCACGGCCCGCTCGCGGTCGGTCAGCGGATCCGGCAGCCCCGCCGCGGCGGGCCCGACCGGCACGGCGCCCGGCGCCGCGGCGAGCAGCGTCGCCACGTGGGCGGGCGCGTCCGGGCGCAGCACGAGCACCCCGAGCAGCGCCGCCAGCGGTGCCCCCTCGTCGGCGAACACCCGCACGTGCCCCGGGCCGGCCGCCAGCCGCACCGCCCGGTCGAGCGCCGCGAGCGCCCCCGGGACGTCGCCGTCCGCCTGCCGGGCCAGCGCCCGGAGCACGAGCGCCTCGACCACCGCGCCGGTGCGGCCGCCGGCCTCGGCCGCGGCGAGCACCCCGGTCAGCAGCCGGTCGGCGTCCGCGAGCGCGCCGGGTGACGTCCCCGCGCGGTGCTCGGCGAGCAGCACGCGCGCGCGGGTCAGGTGCTCGTACTCGGCCAGGTAGCCGGGTGCGGCCACCGGCTCCCGCTCCCGCAGCCACCGCCGGGCGGGCTCGAGCCGGCCGGCACGCGCCTGCACCCCCGCGCGCACGGCGGCGACCGGGCGGACGTCCGGGAAGTAGTCGCCGACGTAGGCGCGCTCCGCCTCGTCCAGCAGCGCGACGGCGCCGTCGGCGTCCCCCTCGGCCACCCGCAGCAGCGCGCCCGCGACGAGCCGGCGGTGCCGGTGCTGCGGCAGGCCGGCGGCGTCGCCGAGCGCGTCGGCGGCGTCGAGGTGCGCCCGGGCGGCGTCCAGCGCACCGCGCTCGCGCAGCACGTCCGCCAGCGCGACGTGCATGTCCGCCGCGCCTCGCGGCGCCGCGTCCCCCGCACGCGCCAGCGCCCGGGCGTAGCCGTCCGCGGCCTCGGCCAGCCGGCCCTGCGCCACCCGGATGTCGCCGAGCGCGAGCACGGCGCCCAGCGCGTCGGCGTGGTGACCCGCCCGCTCCAGGGCGTCGAGCGACGCCGACCACCACCGCTCTGCCTCGCCGAGGTCGCCGCGGCTCCAGGCGGCGAGCCCGAGCAGGCCGGCGGCCGCCCCCCGGCCCAGGTGCTCGTCCGGCCCCAGCAGGTCGACCGCCCGGCGCGCGTGCCGCTCGACCGCCCCGCCGTCCCCGGCCGCCTGCGCCAGGGCGGCGCGGAAGATCGCCGCCTGCCCGGCCACCGCCGCGACCCCGGCCGGCACGGGACCGTCGCCCGGGACCGCCACCCCGCGCTCCACGTGGTCCAGCAGCGCGGCGGCGTCGGCCGCCCGGCCCTCGGCGAGCAGCGCGCCGATCTGGCCGAGCGCGAGCCCCGGCCGGGCGCCCACCACGTCCGCCGGCAGCGCCTCGATCCAACCCCGCAGCGTCGACTCCCGACGCTCGCGCCGCATCACGGGCACCGCGGCCTCGACCAGCTCCGCCGCCCGCGCGTGGTCCCCGCCCGCGAGCGCGTGCCGCACCGCCTCGACGGGATCGCCGTGCTCCGCGTGCCACCGCCCGGCGCGGCGGTGCAGGTCCGCCACCGCGTCGGCGCTCTCCTCGCGGGCGAGCCGGCCCGCCAGCACCTCGGCGAACAGGTGGTGGTAGCGGAACCACCGGCGGTCGTCGTCGAGCGGCACCAGGAACAGGTTGGCCCGGTCCAGCGCCTCCAGCGTCGCCGCCCCGTCGCGGCCGCCGGTCACCGCGTCGCACAGCGGCCCGGTCAGCCGGCTCAGCACGCTGGTGCGGAGCAGGAACGCGCGCACCTCGTCGGGCTGGTGGCGCAGCACCTCGTCGACGAGGTAGTCCGCGACGTGCCGGTGGTCGCCGTCCAGGCCGGCGAGGACGCCCGCGGCGTCCCCGGAGTCCTGCAGCGCCAGCACGACGAGCTGCACCGCGGCCGCCCAGCCCTCGGTGTGCCGGGCGACCGCCGCCACGTCCGCCGCGCCGAGCCGGTGCCCCGCGCCCGCGAGGTACGCCGCCGTCTCCTCCTGCGTGAACCGCAGGTGCTCCGCGCGGAGCTCGACGAGCTCCCCCCGGGCGCGCAGCCGCGGCAGCGGGAGGTCCGGCTCCGTCCGCGCCGCGAGCACCAGGTGCACGCGGGGCGGCAGGTGCTCGACCAGCAGGCGCACGCCCGCCAGCACCGGCTCCGTCGTCAGGACGTGCGCGTCGTCCAGCACGAGCAGCAGATCGCGGTCCAGCCCCGCGAGGTCGTTGAGCAGCGTGGTGACCACGGCGTCCGCGGGCTCGCCCGCCGCGCGCGCCGCCTCCGCCGCCGTCGTGGTCCCCGGGACGGCGGCGTCCACCGCCGCGAGCACGTACGCCCAGAGCACCGCGGGGTCGTCGTCCGCGGCGTCGAGCGCCAGCCAGGCGACCGCCGCGCCCTCCGCCGTGCGGGCGGCGAGCCAC
>JAPSIJ010000123.1 GCA_031178805.1 Cellulomonas sp.
CGCAGGGCGTGCGCGTCGTACTCGATCACCTGGACGGCGCGGACGAACGAGTGCACGCCGAGCCCGGAGGCGAAGTGCGCGCAGCCCCCGGTGGGCAGCACGTGGTTGGACCCGGCCATGTAGTCCCCCAGGGAGACCGGCGAGTACGGGCCGACGAAGATCGCCCCGGCGCTGGTGACCCGGTCCGCGACCGCGGCGGCGTCGGCGGTCTGGATCTCCAGGTGCTCGGCGCCGTAGGCGTTCACCACGTCGAGGCCGGCGTCCAGGTCGTCGACCAGCACGATCGCCGACTGCGGGCCGGTGAGCGCCTGGGCGACGCGCTCGGCGTGCCGGGTGGCCTGCACCCGGGTGACGAGCTTGGACTCGACGGCGCCGGCCAGCTCGATCGACGTGGTGACCAGCACGGACGCGGCCAGCGGGTCGTGCTCGGCCTGGCTGACCAGGTCGGCCGCCACGTGGTCGGCGTCGGCGGTCGCGTCGGCGAGCACCGCGATCTCGGTCGGGCCGGCCTCGGCGTCGATGCCGACCGCGCCGCGCACGAGGCGCTTGGCGGCGGCGACGTAGACGTTCCCCGGGCCGGTGATGACGTCGACCGGCTCGCAGAGCGTGCTGCCGTCGACGTCCTCGGTGCCCGCGGCGCCGTAGGCCAGCATCCCGACGGCCTGCGCGCCGCCGACGGCGTACACCTCGTCCACGCCGAGCAGCGCGCAGGTCGCGAGCACGACCGGGTCGGGCAGGCCGCCGTTGTCCTGCTGCGGGGGCGACGTCACGACGAGCGAGCCGACGCCGGCCTCCTGGGCCGCGACGACGTTCATGATCACCGACGACGGGTAGACCGCCAGGCCGCCCGGGACGTACAGCCCGACGCGGCGGACCGGGATCCAGCGCTGGCGCACCTGGGCGCCGGGCGCGACCTGCACGGTCAGCGGCGCGGGGCGCTGGGCGGCGTGCACGGCCCGGACGCGGCGGATCGTCTCGTCGAGCGCGGCCCGGACCTCGGGGTCCAGCACGTCCACGGCGGCGGCGACGGCGTCGGCGGGCACCCGCAGGTGCTCCGGGCGCACGCCGTCGAACCGCTCGGCGAGGTCGCGCAGGGCGGCGGCGCCACGGGCCCGGACGTCGGCGAGGATCGGCGCGACGGCCGCCGTGGCGGACTCGACGTCGAGCTCGGGCCGCGGCAGCGTCTCGAGGAGCTCGCGGCGGGACAGGGTGCGACCGCGCAGGTCGATGCGGGAGATCACCCCCCGAGTCTAGGGCGGTCGGCCGGCGCGGCCCGCCGGGCGCCGCGGCCGGCGCCGCGCTGGCAGGATGGCCCGGTGACCATCGTGCCGATCTCCGACGACTCCATCCGCCTCGGGCAGTTCCTCAAGCTCGCCGGGCTCGCCGACTCCGGCGCCGACGCGCGGACGCTGCTGGAGGAGGGCGAGGTGACGGTGAACGGCGAGCTCGAGCGCCGCCGCGGCCGGCAGCTGCACCGCGGCGACGTGGTGACGGTGGACGACCCGCGCGGGTCGAACAGCGCCGAGGTCGGCTGACCTCCCCCGGACCCGGGAACGCGCGGGGTCAGACCCCCACCGGCGTCTGCGCGGACTGCAGGCAGCCCGGGCCGAGCAGCGCCTTGAGGTCCCCGTACAGCGACGGCGAGCGCTCGACCCGCAGGCCCTCCCCCGCGCGCAGCACGGTGGTGCGGCCGCCCGGCCGGGTGACCCGCAGGTGCAGCTCGGTGATGCCGGGGTGCGTCGAGATGACCTCGCGCAGCCGCTCCACCACCGGCGGGATGCACCGGGCCTCGGACAGCGTGACGACCACCGGCGCGTCGGCGACCGCCGACAGGTCCGGCAGCGACACCTCCATCGCCTGCAGCTGCATCGCGTCGTCCCGGCGGCGGACCCGGCCGCGGACCACGATGACGGCGTCCTCGGCGAGCACGGTCGAGTAGGCCAGGTAGGTCTCGCCGAAGAACATGATCTCGACGGAGCCCTCCATGTCCTCCAGCGTCACGGCGGCCCACGGGTTGCCCTGCTTGGACATCTTGCGCTGCAGCGAGGTGACCAGGCCCGCGACCACGACGGTGGAGCCGTCCGGGCGCGCCTCGTCGGCGTTCAGCGTCGCGATCGACACGTCGGCGGCCGCGGACAGCACGTGCTCCAGGCCGGACAGCGGGTGGTCGGAGACGTACAGGCCGAGCATCTCCCGCTCGAACTGCAGCCGCTGCTTCTTGTCCCAGTCCGGCACGTCCGGCACCTGCACCGAGAAGCCGGGGCCGTCGTCGCCGCCGAGGTCGGCGAACAGGTCGAACTGGCCCTCGGCCTCCTTGCGCTTGACGCCGATCACGGACTCCACGGCCTGCTCGTGCACCAGCAGCAGCGCGCGGCGGGCGTGGCCGAGCGAGTCGAACGCGCCGGCCTTGATCAGCGACTCGATGGTCCGCTTGTTGCAGACCACCGCGGGCACCTTGTCCAGGAAGTCGGTGAACGACGTGAAGTCGCCCTTCTCCTCCCGGGTGCGGACGATCGCGTCGACCACGTTGGCGCCGACGTTGCGGACGGCCGTCAGGCCGAACCGGATGTCGTCGCCGACGGCCGTGAACAGCGCGGACGAGGAGTTCACGTCCGGCGGCAGGACGGTGATGCCCATGCGGCGGCACTCGCCGAGGTACAGCGCGGACTTGTCCTTGTCGTCGCCGACCGAGGTCAGCAGGCCCGCCATGTACTCGGTCGGGTAGTTCGCCTTGAGGAACGCGGTCCAGTACGACACGACGCCGTACCCGGCCGAGTGCGCCTTGTTGAACGCGTAGCCGGCGAACGGGACGAGCGTGTCCCACACGGCCTTGATCGCCGCGCTGGAGTAGCCCCGCTCCTTCATGCCCGCCTCGAAGGGCACGAACTCCTTGTCGAGGATCTCCTTCTTCTTCTTGCCCATCGCGCGGCGCAGCAGGTCGGCCTGGCCGAGCGAGTAGCCGGCGAGCACCTGCGCGGCCTTCTGCACCTGCTCCTGGTACACGATCAGGCCGTAGGTGCCGTCGAGCACCTCCGCCAGGGGCTCCTCGAGCTCCGGGTGGATCGGGGTGTTCGGCTGCAGGCCGTTCTTGCGCAGCGCGTAGTTCGTGTGCGAGTTCATGCCCATCGGCCCGGGCCGGTACAGGGCGATGACCGCGGAGATGTCCTCGAAGTTGTCCGGGCGCATCTGCCGCAGCAGCGCCCGCATCGGGCCGCCGTCGAGCTGGAACACGCCCAGGGTGTCGCCGCGGCCGAGCAGCTCGTACGTCGCGCGGTCGTCGAGCTCGATGTCCTCGAGCTCGATCGGGTCCTTGCCGTTCATCACGATGTTGCGCAGCGCGTCGTCGAGGATCGTGAGGTTCCGCAGCCCGAGGAAGTCCATCTTGATCAGGCCGAGGCCCTCGGACGTCGGGTAGTCGAACTGCGTGATGACCGCGCCGTCCTGCGGCCGCTTCATGATCGGGATGATGTCGATCAGCGGCTCGCTGGACATGATGACGCCGGCGGCGTGCACGCCCCACTGGCGCTTGAGGTTCTCCAGGCCGCGCGCCGTCTCCAGCACGCGCTGCGCCTCGGGGTCCGCCGCGACGACCTGGCGGAACTCCTCGGCCTCGGCGTACCGCGGGTGCTCCGGGTCGTACATGCCGGACAGCGGGATGTCCTTGCCCATCACGGCCGGCGGCATGGCCTTGGTGAGCTTCTCCCCCATCGCGAACGGGAAGCCCAGCACGCGCGAGGAGTCCTTGAGCGCCTGCTTCGCCTTGATCGTGCCGTAGGTGACGATCTGCGCCACCCGGTCGTCGCCGTACTTCTCGGTGACGTACCGGATGACCTCGCCGCGCCGGCGCTCGTCGAAGTCGACGTCGACGTCGGGCCAGGAGACGCGCTCGGGGTTGAGGAACCGCTCGAAGATCAGGCCGTGGCGCAGCGGGTCGAGCTCGGTGATGCCCATCGCGTACGACGCCATCGAGCCGGCGGCCGACCCGCGGCCGGGCCCGACCCGGATGCCCTGCTCGCGGGCCCAGCGGATGAAGTCGGCGACGACGAGGAAGTAGCCGGAGAAGCCGAGCTGGACGATGACGCCCGTCTCGTACTCCGCCTGCGCGCGGACGTCGTCCGGCACCTGGCCGTGGTACCGCCGCTGCAGGCCGCGCTCGACCTCCTTGATGAACCACGAGTTCTCGTCCTCGCCGTCGGGGACGGGGAACCGCGGCATGTAGTTGGCGCCGGTCGGGAACTCGACCTCGCACCGCTCGGCGATCAGCAGGGTGTTGTCGCACGCCTCGGGCAGCTCGGCCCAGGTGCGGCGCATCTCCTCCGCGGACTTCACGTAGTAGCCGTCGCCGCCGAACGCGAACCGCGAGCCGCCCTGGTCGTACGTCGGCTCGTCGAGCGTGGACCCGGACTGCACCGCGAGCAGCACCTCGTGCGCGTGCGCGTCGTCCTTGGTCGTGTAGTGCAGGTCGTTGGTGGCGACCAGCGGGGCGCCGATGGTCTCGGCGAGGCGGAGCAGGTCCTTGACCGTGCGGCGCTCGATCTCCAGGCCGTGGTCCATCACCTCGACGAAGAAGTTCTCCCTGCCGAAGATGTCCTGCAGCTCGCCGGCCGCGCGCACGGCCTCGTCGTACTGCCCCAGCCGCAGCCGGGTCTGCACCTCGCCCGACGGGCAGCCGGACGTGGCGATCAGCCCGTCGCTGTAGGTCTGCAGCAGCTCGCGGTCCATCCGCGGCCACTTGCCCATCTGCCCGTCCAGCGACGCCAGCGAGCCCAGCCGGAACAGGTTGTGCATGCCGGCCGTCGTCCGGGACAGCAGCGTCATGTGCGTGTAGGCGCCGCGGGCGGACACGTCGTCGGCGGCCTGGTGCGCCTCGCCCCAGCGGACGCGCGTCTGGTCGAACCGGCTGGTGCCCGGGGTGACGTACGCCTCGACGCCGATGATCGGCTTGATGCCGAGCTTCTTCGCCTGCGAGTAGAAGTCGAACGCGCCGAACAGGTACCCGTGGTCGGTGATCGCCATCGCGGACTGGCCCAGGCGCTGGGCCTCCGCGAGCATCTCCCCCACCCGGGCCGCGCCGTCGAGCATCGAGTACTCGGAGTGCACGTGCAGGTGGACGAAGTCCGAACGCGAGGCCATGCCCGCCATCCTAGGTCGGGGTACCGACAGGCCGGGGCCGCCCCGCCCGGCCCCGGCCGACGTCACACCGCCCCGGCCGGAGGCGGCGCACCGGCGTCAGCGGTAGCCGTCGCGCAGGTTCTCCAGGGCCCGGGCGAGGTCCTCCGGGTACTCGCTGATGATCTGCACGCGGCGGCCGTCCGCGGGGTGCGCGAAGCCGAGCCGCATCGCGTGCAGCCACTGCCGGGTCAGCCCCACCCGCTGCGCCAGGGCCGGGTCCGCGCCGTACGTGAGGTCGCCGACCAGCGGGTGCCGCAGCGCGGCGAAGTGCACCCGGATCTGGTGGGTGCGCCCGGTCTCCAGGTGCACCTCGGTGAGCGAGGCGGCCGGCAGCATCTCCAGCACCTCGTAGTGCGTCACGGACGGCTTGCCGTCGGCGGTGACCGCGAACTTCCAGTCCTGCCCCGGGTGCCGGCCGATGGGCGCGTCGATCGTGCCGCTGGTCGGCTCGGGGTGGCCCTGGGCGAGCGCGTGGTAGACCTTGTCGACCGTGCGCTCCTTGAAGGCGCGCTTGAGCACCGTGTACGCGTGCTCGCTCTTGGCGACGACCATCAGCCCGGACGTGCCGACGTCCAGCCGGTGCACGACGCCCTGCCGCTCGGCGGCGCCCGACGTCGCGATCCGGTAGCCGCGGGCGGCGAGCACCCCGACCACCGTGGGCCCGGTCCAGCCCGGCGACGGGTGCGCGGCCACGCCGACCGGCTTGTCCACGACCACGACGTCGTCGTCCTCGTACGCCACCCGCAGGGCGGCGACGTCGTCCTCGGCGGTGACGGCCCGCACGGGCTCCGGCGCCGGCAGCTCGACCTCCAGCCAGGCGTCGCCCGGCAGCCGGGCGGACTTGCCCACCGGCACGCCGTCGACGCGCACGAACCCGCCCTCGGCGAGCTCCGCGGCGCGGGTGCGGGACAGGCCGAGCATCCGCGACAGCGCGGCGTCCACGCGCTCGCCGGCGAGCGCGTCGGGCACGGGCAGGGTGCGGACGTCAGCCATCGCGGCGCTCCCCCGGGGCGGCGGGCGACGTGGGCGACGCCGGCTCGTCGGGCTCGGCGGGGTCCGGCGCGGGCGCGGCCGGGTCGGCGACGTCCGCCCCGGTCGCGTCGGCCGCGCCCTCGCGGGTGCCGTCGAGCCGCACGCCCCGCAGCGACAGCAGCATCAGCAGGCCGGCGGCGGCGACGATCGCGATGTCGGCCACGTTGCCGACGAACAGGTCGCCGTAGGCGATGAAGTCCACGACGTGACCGCGGGCCACGCCGGGCTCCCGGACCATCCGGTCCACCAGGTTGCCCAGCGCGCCCCCGAGCAGCAGCCCGAGCGCCACGGCCCAGCCGCGGGACCCCAGTCGGCGCGACACCCGCACGATGACCACGACGACCGCGATCGCGACCAGGGTCAGCAGCCAGGTGGTGCCGGTCGCCAGGCCGAGCGCCGCCCCGGGGTTGAACAGCAGCTGCAGGCCGAGCAGGTCGCCCAGCACGGGGTGCCGGACCCCCTCGTCCAGCGCGGCGAGCGCCCAGGCCTTGGTCGCCTGGTCCAGCACCAGGGTGACCGCGGCGAGCGCGACGAGGCCGGCGACGAGCCGGCGGCGGGCGGGGGCGGGGGTGTCGGACATCGCCGAGGAGTCTACGCAGGCCCCGGCGG
>JAPSIJ010000124.1 GCA_031178805.1 Cellulomonas sp.
GCGGAGCGCGCGGGGGAGGCGCGCGCTCCGCACGCGCTCCGCACGCGCCGAGACTGCAGAAGGTGCGCCTACCGAGACCTCGGAGGGCGCGTCTTCTGCAGTCTCGGCGTCCGGAGCGCGGGGTCAGGGGCGGTCGGGGCGGATCGGGGTGCTGCGGACCGAGCGGCGCGTCGGCGGGGCCGGCTGCTCGCCGGCGTCCGCGGGGGCCTGCGCCTGCGCGCGGGTGGGCGCCGTGCCCGGAGCCGCCGGCCCGTCCGGCCCGTCCGGCACCGCGGGCTGCACCTGCGTGGTCTCCGCCGGCACGGCCGGCAGCACGACGGTGCCGGGGTCCTCGGACGCCGGCGCGCTCTCTCCGGCGGCGCCGCTGCTCCGGCCCGGGACGGTGACCGGCGCGGACGCAGCCTCCTCGGTGGCGGGCTGCTCGGTCGCGGGCTCGTCCTGCGGGTGCTCGCCCGTCGCGGGGGCGGCGGACGTCGCGCCGGCCGGGGTGGGTCCGCGGAGGCGGCCGCCGTCGCGGTCGTCACCGGAGCGGTGCCCGAGGTCCCGCCCGCCGGCGTCGTGCCCGTCGCCGTGCCGGTCGCCGTGCCCGTCGCCGTGCCGGTCGTCGTACCGGGGACCGCCAGCCCCGCGCCCGCCGAGGCGGCGTCGCCCGAGCCGTCGGCGGCCGACGGGACCGCCGCGGTGCCGGGCGCGGTCACGGTCTGGATCCGCCGGCCGCCGGCCGAGCGGCCCGGCGACGGCTCCGTGTCGTCCCGCTGCTCGGCGGCGTGCTCCTCGCGCTCGGCGATCACGTCCTGCCCCGGCCCCGCGAAGGAGCCGGCGCGCTGCTTGGCCTGCACGCTCCCGGTGAACAGCCGCGCGTCGAGCTGGCCGGTCTCGGGCCGCGGCTCGACGGCCGCGTGCGCACCGGTCGCGGGCCGGCCGCCGCGCGCCGGCAGGTCCGCCACCGCCGGCAGCGGCGAGCCCTTCGTGGTCTCGATGCGGGTGCGCGGCAGTCCCTGCGGCGCGGACCGCTGCAGGTAGGCGACGAGGCCCTCGCGGATGTAGCAGCGCAGGTCGAACAGCGTCGGGGCGTCCACCGCGCTGGCGAGCGCCCGCAGCCGGACCCAGCCGTTCACCGCGTCCGTCACCTGCAGGATGCCGACCCGGTGGTCCCACAGGTCGGTGTCGTTCAGCAGCCGGTTCAGCTCGGCGCGCAGCTCGTCCACCGGCACCTGCCAGTCGACGTCCATCTCGACGGTGCCGAGCAGCTCGGCGGCGCGACGGGTCCAGTTCTCGAACGGGGTCTGCGTGAAGTAGGTCGACGGCAGGATCAGCCGGCGGTCGTCCCACAGGTGCACGACGACGTAGGTCAGGGTGATCTCCTCGATCCGCCCCCACTGCTGCTCGACGATCACCACGTCGTCCACCCGGATGCCGTCGGTGAACGCGATCTGCAGCCCGGCGAACACGTTGGCCAGCGAGCTCTGCGCGGCGAGACCGGCGACGACCGACAGCACACCGGCGGAGGCGAGCAGGCTGGCGCCGAACGCGCTCACCCCGGGGAAGGTCAGCAGCACCGCCGCGACGCCGACCACCACGAGGACGGCGACGGTGATCCGCCGGAGCAGCTGGATCTGGGTGCGCACCCGACGGGCGTGCCGGTTGTCCTTGACGTCCACCCGGTACCGGGACAGCGCGGCGTCCTCCGCCACGAACGCGAGCGTGCCGACCAACCAGGTCACCGCGCCGATCAGGGCGATCAGCAGCGCGTGCCCGAGGGCGCCCATCCAGCCGGAGGACTCCCAGGTGGCGTCCGGCACCGACACCGCGAGCGCCACCCACACCGCGATCACGACGAGCACGGCGCGCAGCGGCCGCCTGGCGCGCTTGGCGAGGTCGGCGGCGACGAACGACTTCTTCGCCACGGACCGCACGAGCACGCCGATCACGACGGCGAGCAGCAGCGCGGCGAGCACCGCACCGACCACGGAGAGCACCGGCACCAGGACGTCCTGGGCCGCGTCGACGGTTCCTTCATCCACTGCAGCGAGCATCACGGCGCCCATCCGACCACGCCCGCGCGAGGGCCGACCACCGCAGGGCGGCCTCGGGCGGGACCCTCCGCACGACCTGCACACGCCACCCCGGCCCGGGCGGCGGGACGCACCGGGTGCGGGCGCGCGCGGCCCGGGCGAGCATGAGGGCCAGGCCCCGACGCCGGCAGGAGGACCGCCGTGCCCACCACCCGCCGCCCCCGCGTCTGCGTGCTCGCCCCGACGCCGCTGCTCACGGTGACGCTGGAGAGCGGTCCCGGCGAGGACTCCCCCGAGCTGCACGTGCACCCGGGCGGGCAGGGGCTGTGGGTGGCGAGGATGGCCGAGGCCCTGGGCGCCGAGGTGGTGGTCTGCGGGCCGTTCGGCGGCGAGACCGGCACGGTCCTGGCCCACACGGCGGAGCAGGAGGGCCTGCGGATCCGCCGGGTCGGCTACGCGGGCGGCAACGGCGCGTACGTGCACGACCGGCGGGAGGGCGAGCGCGCCGAGGTGGCGACCGTGCGGCCCGCGCGCCTGAACCGGCACGAGATCGACGACCTCTACACCACGGTGCTGGTCGAGGCGCTGGACGCCGACGTGTGCGTGATCACCGGGGCGGACCCCGCGGAGCTGCTGCCGCCGTCGTTCGTGGGCCGGTTGGTCGGCGACCTGCGCGCGGCGGGCGTGACCACCGTCGCGGACCTGTCCGGGGAGGCCGCCGAGGAGGCGGCGCGGGCAGGCGTGGACGTGCTGAAGATGTCGCACGAGGAGCTCGTCGGCGCGGGCCTCGCCGACGACGACTCGGTCGCCGCGCTCCGCACGGGCGCGCGCCGGCTGCTGCGCCTGGAGCCGGGACTGCCCGAGGGCCACGGCGACGACCACCCCGACGACGAGGCCGAGGCGGCGGCGGAGACCGCGGGCCGCGTCGGCGCGGTGCTGGTGTCCCGGGCCGCGGAGCCCGCGCTGCTCGTGACCCGGTCCGGCGTCTCGGAGCTGGTCGCCCCGTCGGTGACCACGGTGGACCACCGCGGTGCCGGGGACTCGATGACGGCGGGCACGGCGGTCGGCGTCGGCCGGGGGCTGGCGCTCACCGAGGCCGCCCGCCTCGGCGCCGCGGCCGGCGCGCTGAACGTGACCCGGCACGGGCTCGGCACGGGCCACCGGGAGCAGATCGAGCGGTTCGCCGAGCAGGTCGAGGTGCGGGAGGTCGGCTGACCCCCGCGGGACGAGACGCCGGGCGCCGCGCCCGGCCGGAGGGAGCACGATGCGGGTCCTGGTGACGAACGACGACGGGATCGCCTCGCCGGGGCTCGCGGTTCTGGCCCGCGCGGCGCTGGCCGCGGGGGCCGACGAGGTGGTGGTCGCCGCGCCGGAGCGGGACTCCAGCGGCGCGAGCGCGTCCCTGATCGGGGCGGAGCAGGACGGCCGGCTCGTCGTGGCCCGCACGGACGCCCCCGGCCTGCCCGACGGCGTCGCGTCCTACGCCGTCCGCTCCGCGCCCGCGATGATCGCGTTCGTCGCCGCGCACGGCGGCTTCGGGGCGGTGCCGGACCTGCTGCTGTCCGGGGTGAACCGCGGCGCGAACACCGGGCACGCGGTGCTGCACTCCGGGACGGTGGGCGCTGCCCTGTCGGCCGCCACCCACGGCATCCGGGGGCTCGCCGTGTCGCTCGCCGCGGCGGACCCGCAGCACTGGGCGACCGCCGAGCGCTGGACCGGGCACGTCCTGGACTGGCTGGCCGGCCGGCCGGCGCAGGCGGACCGGGTGGTGAACCTCAACGTGCCCGACCGCCCGCTGGCCGAGGTCCTCGGCCTGCGCAGCGCGCCCCTCGCGGCGTTCGGGGCGGTGCAGGCGCGGGTGGACGAGCTCGAGGGCGGCGACCTGATGCTCAGCTACGAGGAGATCGCCGCCGAGCGGGACCCGGACACCGACGCGGGGCTGCTGGCGGCCGGCTGGGCGACGGTCACCCTGCTGCACGCCCCGGCCTTCGACGCCGGCGCCGAGCTGCCGGAGCACCCGGCCCCGCTGACCTGACGCGCCCGGGCGGCCGGGCTCAGGAGGTGAGGGCGATCGCGATCAGCAGCATGGTCACCAGGAAGCCCACCACCAGGTTCAGCCAGAGGAACGTCCGCCAGCCCGCGTTGGCGCGCTCGCAGTCGGCGTCCCTCACGGACCAGAACCGGGCGGTGCTCGCCGCGTAGGCCAGCGGCAGCACGGCCGCGAGCCACCCCGGCCACGGGAGCGCGAGCAGCACCACCGCCGCGAGCACGTACCCGGCGGTGGCAGCGACCACGGTGGCGTGCGCGCCGAGCACGGTGGCCACCGAGCCGATGCCGCCCTCCCGGTCCGCCCGGACGTCCTGCACCGCGCCGAACGCGTGCGACGCCATCCCCCACAGCACGAACGCCACCAGCACCGGCCACACCGACCGGGCGCCGAGGTCCGCGCCGGTGAGCACCAGCGCGTAGAGCAGCGGTCCGACGAAGTGCATCGCCGAGGTCGCCGAGTCCAGCACCGGGCGCTCCTTGAACCGCAGCACCGGCGCGGAGTACGCGACCACGAGGAACACCACCAGCGCGAGGGTCAGCCCCGCGGCCGGCGAGCCCGCGGCCAGCAGGTACGCCAGGAACGGCAGCACGGACAGCGCGCTCGCCCACAGGATCCGCCGGTGGACGGCGCGCGCGGCGGACGGGTCGACCAGGCCGCCCTCGATGCCGCCCTTGCGCGGGTTGCGCAGGTCCGAGGCGTAGTCGAACACGTCGTTCACGCCGTACATCAGCAGGTTGTACGGCACCAGGAAGAACAGCGTGCCGATCACGAACGTCGCGTCGACGCGGCCCTCGGTCGCCAGCAGGTAGCCGGCGGCGAACGGGTAGGCGGTGTTGATCCACGAGAACGGCCGGCTGGCCGCGAGCACCTGCCTCACGCGGCGTCCTCCGTCGTCGTCGCGGCGGCCCGGGCGGCCTCGCGGTGCTCCAGCACGGTCCACAGCACCGGCATCGCGAGCGCCGCGGCGATCGCGTAGGCGAAGTCCTCCAGCGGGGCCCCCCACAGGTAGACGCCGAGGATCTTGTCCTCGTCGAAGACGTACAGGTCGGCGGCGATCATCAGGGTGTCGAACACCATGGTGAGCACGCACAGCACGAGCGCCCCGCCGACCACGGGACCGGGGTGCAGCCGGCGCAGCACCCGCCACGACACGGCCAGCAGCACGGCCAGCACGAGCAGGTTCAGCACGATGTTCGTCACCGGGCCACCTCCCCGGCCGCGCGGGTGCGCCGGGCGGCGAGCACCCGGTCGAGCCCGCGCCACGCCAGCAGCGCGTTGTAGCAGAGCAGCGTGAGGAACACCGCCTCCTCGACCGGGAGGTCCGGCGCCAGCAGCAGGCCGGTCATGTGCGGGCTCTCGCCGCGCGCGAAGATGCCCAGCAGCAGCCCGGCGACGTCCCAGGCGAGGAAGCCGACCACCCCGACGCCGACGCAGACCGCGGCGCGGCGCGGGTGCGCCCAGAACGCCAGCCGCCACCGGTGGTCGATCACGGCGAGGCCGCTCAGGGCCACCAGCAGGGCACCGAGGTAGGCGAACCCCGTCACCGGGCCCCCGCCGCGGCGACGGGCGCGGGCTCGGCCGCCGGCGCGACCCCGGGCCGGGCCGGGGCCACCGGGGCGCCGCCGTGCTCCGCCCACGTGCCGCGGGAGCGGGCCGCCGCGAGGAAGCCCGGGCGCAGCGGGGTGGGCAGCGGGCGCGAGGAGGTCTCGCCGAGCAGCCGCTTCGCGACCAGCTCCGCGCTGATCAGGCACATCGGCAGGCCGACGCCGGGCACCGTGCCGCCGCCGACGTGCAGCAGGTTCGGCACCCGCGGCGACCGGTCGCCGGGGCGGAACATCGCGCTCTGCGCGAGCGTGTGCTCCATGCCGAGCGCGGTGCCGCGCCAGGCGGAGAAGTCCCGGGCGAAGTCGGCGGGCCCCACGACCTTCCGGGTGACCACGCGCTCGCGCAGGCCGGGCACGCCGGCCCACCGGCCGACCTGGTCCAGGTACCGGTCGGCGTGCGCGTCGAGCTCGGCGGCGCCGCCCGGGCCCGCGCCGATCGCCGGGTCCGCGGGGAACGGCACCAGCACGAACAGGTTCTCGTGGCCGGGCGGGGCGGCGTCGGGGTCCGTGGCGGTGGTGCGGGAGACGTACAGCGACGCGACGTCCGGCACCCGCAGGTCGGCGGGGCGGGACGTGCGGCCGGCGCCGAGGATGTCGTCGAAGTTGCCGGGCCAGTCCCGGGTGAAGAACAGCGAGTGGTGCGCCAGCTCCGGCAGCGCGCCCCGCACGCCCGCCATCACGAGCAGCGCCGAGATCCCCGGGCCGCGGTCCGCCCACCACGGCTCGGGGTGCGTGCGGTGCTCCGGGGCCAGCAGGGCGGTCTCGGTGTGGAACAGGTCCGCGCCGGAGACGACCACGTCGGCGGGCACGACCTCGCCGGAGGCCAGCACGACCCCCCGGGCGACGCCGGTCCGGCGCGGGTGCCGGAGCGAGCGCGGCGCCTGCTCGACGTCGACCTCGACCACCTCGGCGCCGGTGCGGATCCGCACGCCGTGCTGCCGGGCGAGCCGCTCGATCGCCTCGATCACCGTGTACATGCCGCCGCGCGGGAACTGCACGCCCTCCACCAGGTCCAGGTGGCTCATCAGCGAGTACAGCGCGGGCACCCGGTACGGCGA
>JAPSIJ010000125.1:0-2981 GCA_031178805.1 Cellulomonas sp.
GGGACGCGCCGCGCGCCGGGCGGGTGGCGGGCCGCCGGACGCGTCGGCGGCCCGGCCCCCGCGGCGGGGGACCGGGCCGCGTGCGCCACGCCGGGGACGCGGTCAGTCCGCCGACGCCGTCGGCTGGTTCAGGCCCGCGGCGATGAGGTCCATGACGGACGAGTCGGCGAGCGTCGTCGCGTCCCCGACCTGCCGGTGCTCCGCCACGTCCCGCAGCAGCCGGCGCATGATCTTGCCGGACCGCGTCTTGGGCAGCTCCGCCACGACGAGGATCTGCCGCGGCTTGGCGATCGGGCCGATCTCGCGGGCGACGTGGTCGCGCAGCGTCTGCTGCACGGTGGCGGCGTCCGAGCCGGCGGCCTCCGTGGCGTCGCCGCGCAGGATGACGAAGGCGACGACCGCCTGGCCCGTGGTCTCGTCGGTCGCGCCGACGACGGCCGCCTCGGCGACCCACGGGTGCGACACGAGGGCCGACTCGATCTCCGTGGTGGACAGGCGGTGGCCCGACACGTTCATGACGTCGTCGACGCGGCCGAGCAGCCAGATGTCGCCGTCGTCGTCCTTCTTGGCGCCGTCGCCGGCGAAGTAGGTGTCCCGGAACCGGGACCAGTACGTGTCCTTGTACCGCTCGGGGTCGCCCCAGATGCCACGGAGCATGGCCGGCCACGGCTCGGTGAGCACGAGGTAGCCGCCGGCGCCGTCGGGCACGGGCTTCGCGTCGTCGTCGACGACGTCCGCGGCGATGCCCGGCAGGGGCACCTGCGCCGACCCGGGCTTGGCCGCGGTCACGCCGGGCAGCGGGCTGATCATGATCGCGCCCGTCTCCGTCTGCCACCACGTGTCGACGATCGGCGTCCGGTCCCCGCCGATGACGCGGCGGTACCACATCCACGCCTCGGGGTTGATGGGCTCGCCCACCGACCCGAGCACGCGCAGCGACGACAGGTCGAACTGCGCGGGGATCTCCTCGCCCCACTTCATGCACGTGCGGATCGCCGTCGGCGCGGTGTAGAGGATCGAGACGCCGTACTTCTGCACGATCTCCCACCAGCGGCCGCGGTGCGGCGTGTCGGGGGTGCCCTCGTAGATCACCTGGGTCGCGCCGTTCACGAGCGGGCCGTAGACGACGTACGTGTGCCCGGTGACCCAGCCGATGTCCGCCGTGCACCAGTACACGTCGGTCTCCGGCTTGAGGTCGAAGACGTTGAGGTGCGTGAACGCCGCCTGCGCGAGGTAGCCACCCGTGGTGTGGAAGATGCCCTTCGGCTTCCCGGTGGTGCCGGACGTGTAGAGGATGAACAGCGGGTGCTCCGCCTCCACGTCCACCGGCGTGTGCTGCGCCGACGCGACGTCGACCGCCTCGTGCCACCAGACGTCCCGGCCCTGCGTCCACTCGACCGGCTGGCCCGTGCGCCGGACCACGAGCACGTGCTGCACGCTCGGCGCGCCCTTGGCCAGCGCCTCGTCGACGGCCGGCTTGAGGGCGCTCGGGGCGCCGCGGCGGAACCCGCCGTCGGCCGTGACGACGAGCTTCGCCTCGGCGTCGAGGATGCGCGAGCTCAGGGCCTCCGCCGAGAACCCGCCGAACACCACCGAGTGCGGCGCACCGATGCGCGCGCACGCGAGCATCGTGACGACCGCCTCGGGGATCAGCGGCATGTAGATCGCGACGCGGTCGCCCGTGCGCACGCCGAGCGCGGCGATCGCGTTGGCCGCCTTGGACACCTCGCGCTGCAGGTCCGAGTACGTCAGCGTGCGGGTGTCGCCGCCCTCGCCCTCGAAGTGCAGCGCGACCCGGTCCCCGTTGCCCGCCTCGACGTGCCGGTCGACCGCGTTGTACGCGGCGTTGAGGCGGCCGTCGGCGAACCAGCGGGCGAACGGCGCGTCCGACCAGTCCAGGGTCTGCGTGAAGGGCGTCGACCACGTCAGCAGCTCACGCGCCTGGTCGCCCCAGAACCCCGGCCGGTCGGCGTTCGCCCACGCGTACAGGTCGGCGGTCGCGTTCGCCTGCGCGGCGAACTCGGGCGACGGGGGGAAGCTGCGGCTCTCCGTGAGGAGGTTCTCCAGACCCGGCGTCGCGGCGGGCGCGGCGTCGGTCGGTGTGGGGCCGGCGGACTGTTCGGTCACGGTGTCTCCCTGCGCAACGGCGTCGGTGCGGCTGTTCGGTGCTGACCTTCTGCGGTGCTGACCTTCCTGCGATGCTGACCTGAGGGGTCCTCGCCACGGACCTTAGTCCCGGGCGGCGACACGGCGCACGCCCCTCACGTGCGCGTCCGCGCCGTCCGGTACGTCCGGAAGGCCCGCGGACGGGGGTGTGCCGGGGTGGGGCGTGCCACCGGGCGGGCCCGCGCCACCGCCGCGCGGCACCGCGGGAAGTGCGTCAGGCCGGTCGGTTGCGCTCGCGGAACACGCCGAGGTGCACGCCCCGGCGTCGCGCCGCGGCCGCGACGAGTCCCGACACGAGCAGCAGCACGCCGGCGAGCAGGAGCGTGCCGGACGTCGCCGCCACGGTGGTCTCCACGGTCGTGCGCGACCACGCGTCGCCGACCAGCCCGAGCGCCTGCTGCCGTGCGATGCCCGGCGCGTACAGCGCGAGGCCGCCGAGCGCCCCGAGCACGACGCCGCCGGTGACCGGCACCGCGGGCGTCCACAGCGCGAGCAGGACGACCGCCGCGAGCAGCACCACGCCCACCGACACCAGCACGATGCCGAGGACCTCGAGCGACGCGTCCCAGTCGCCGGCCTGCACCGTGAGCACGCGCGACTGACCGAGCAGCGTCACGACGGCCGCGACGGGGGCGAGGAGGAGACCCACCACGGCGCCCAGCACGTGCGTGACCGGGTGCACGGTGCGCGGTGCGTTCGGGTCCGGGAAGAGGCCCTCGTCGTCGGGGTCGTGCCGGTCGCCGGCGGCGCGGGACGCCGGCGTGGCGCTGCTGCGCCCGCCGTCGTGCCCGCCGTCGTGCCCGCCGTCGTGCCCG
>JAPSIJ010000125.1:3081-6716 GCA_031178805.1 Cellulomonas sp.
GCCCGCCGTCGTGCCCGCCGTCGTGCCCGCCGTCGTGCCCGGGTCCGGCCGGGCCGACCGCGGTCGCACCCGTGGCCGTCCTGCCGCCCGTGCCCCCGGGTGCGGGGGCCGCGCCCACCGCGGCCGGGGGCGCGGCGGGGCTCGTCTCGGGGTGGGTCGCCGCGGTGGTGGGCGGCCCGGGCGACGCCGGCACCGGGGCCGGCGGCTCCGGCGGCGTGGGGACCGGACGGGCGACGGCGTGCCGGCCGCTGTCCGTGCCGGGCTCGTCCGTGGGTTCGCGGGCGGGGCCCTGGCGGGCGGGGCCCTGGCGGGCGGGGCCCCCGGCGGGCCGCTGCGGGTCGGCGGTGCTCATGCCTGCTCCCGGGATCGCGCCGCGGCGTCCGCGGACGCCCTGGTCACGTCCACGCTAGTGCGCCCTGCGCGGGGGTGCCGGGCGGCGCGCGGGCGGGTGGCCGCCGGCGGCCGTCAGCGGCGGACGCCGTCCGCCCGTCGCGCCCGGGCCACGGGCCGGAGCAGCGGCACGCCGGCGGGCACGTGCGCCTCCGCCACGGGTGCCGCGGCGACGGCGGCGGCCGCGACGCGAGCACCGGCACCGTCGGCACCGGCGCCGGCGGGCCGGACCCCGTACGCGTACGCCGCCCCCACCAGCACCGCGCCGCCGATCGTGTTGCCCACCCCGACGGTCAGCAGGTTGCGCCCGGCCTCGGCGAGGGTCGCGTGCGGCAGGTCGCCGTAGAGCGCGAGGGAGAACGTCGTCATGTTCGCGACCACGTGCTCGAAGCCCGAGGTGATGAAGACCATCACGCAGCCGACGACCACGGCCAGCCCGGCGGCGCCGGCGCCCAGCCGGCCCCAGCACCACACCGCGAGGCACACCATGACGTTGCACAGGACGCCGCGGACGACGAGCTCCGTGGTGGTCGCGGCCGCCTTGTGCGCGACCACCCGCGCGAGCGCCTCGCCCGCCGCGGTGCCCGGCCCGGCGACGCCCGACGCGTGCACGAGGGCCGCGAACACCATCGCGCCGAGGAGGTTGCCGCCGAGGTGGGCCAGGAGGGTGACGCCCGCGCGCCGCCAGCCGACGCGCCGCAGCAGGGCGCCCTGCGTGAGCACCATCATCGCGCTGGTCGCGAGCTCGCCGCCGGCGACGAGCACGACCGTGAGCGCGACCGAGAACACGAGGCCGTTGACGAGCGGCGCCCACGGCGACCCTGCCACGGCGAGCGGCCCACCCGCCGTCACCATGATGAGGACGCCGATGCCGATGGCGGCGCCCGCGAGCATCGTGCGGACGAGGAGCAGGCCCGGCGTGCGCAGCAGGGCCACCTTGTGCGTGGCGGCGTCGGCGTTCGCGGCGACGGCCTCGGGGATGGTCAGCACCCGCACATCGTGGCGGCGCCGCGGGCCCCGCACCCGGGACGAAAGGGCAGGCGGCCGGGGCGGCGCGCCCGCGCGTCCCGCCGACGTGGCGCCGGACCGCCGCCGCGCCTGCCACAGTGGGCCCCGCGGCGGCGTCGGACGGCCCGACGGCCGCGCCGGACGCGGGAGGACCAGAGTGGCACCGTCGGTGGGCAGGGGCGCGCGGGTGGCGACCATGAGCGACGTCGCACGGCTCGCCGGGGTGTCGAAGATGACGGTCTCCAACGTCCTCAACGACCGTCCGCGGGTCGGCGACGCGACGCGGCGTCGCGTGCTCGAGGCGGTCGACGAGCTCGGGTACGAGATCAACCTGACGGCGCGCCGGCTGCGCGCCGGCCGCGTCGACACGGTCGCGCTGATCGTGCCGCGGTTCGACCACGTGTACTTCGCCGAGCTCGCCGCGTGCTTCGCCACCGAGGTCGCCCAGCACGGCCGCCACCTCGTCGTGGCGCAGTCGGGGGCCAGCAAGGAGGGCGAGCTGTCGGCGCTGTCGCAGGCGCGGCTGCGGCAGTACGACGCCGTCGTCCTCAGTGCCGTCGGCCTCACCTACGACGAGGTCGACGCGCTGAGCCTGGCGCAGCCGTTGCTCCTGCTGGGCGAGCAGGACGTCCCGCCGCGGTTCGACCACGTGAGCATCGGCAACCACGAGGGGGCGCGGCTCGCGGTCCGGCACCTGCTGGAGCGCGGCGCCCGCCGGGTGGCGGTGGTCGACGGCGCCGTGGTCGACCGCGGCGGCGCGGACGGCGTCGGCGACCCCACGTCCGGGCTGCGGACCCGCGGGTGGCGCACGGCCCACGAGGAGCTGGGACTGGTGCCCGACGAGCGCCTGCTGCTCGGCGGTGCCCTGTACACCGCGGAGGGTGCGCGCGACGTGGTGACGGACGCGCTCGCGCGCGGGCCGCGGCCCGACGCGGTCTTCGCCGTCACGGACGAGATGGCCTACGGGGTCCTGGCGGCGCTGCACGAGGCCGGCCTGCGGGTGCCGGACGACGTGGCCGTGGTGGGCTTCGACAACCTGCGGGGCAGCGCGTTCGCGGTGCCGGGCCTGACGTCGGTCGACCCGGGGCGCGAGTGGCTCGCGCAGCAGGCGGTGTCCCTGCTGGAGCGCCGGCTCGCGGGAGACGAGTCGGACCCGGTGCGCCTGACGACGCCCGTCCGCCTGGTCGTGCGCGGCTCCAGCGCCTGACCCGGCCGCCGTGGTGGGAGCGCGACCTCCCCGGCGTGCCCCGCAGCGCTCCACCCGGCTCCCGCAGGACGGCCGCCCGGGTGGTCGTTGACCCCGCGCGCCGGGGCGCATAGATTCCCCGCACGTCGACAGGTGTATCGATAATCCTCGGTGCACGTGCCGTCGCTCCGGCGGTGGTCGGACATTCGCAGCAGCACCGGGGCGCGCCCCGGGACGGATCTCAACGAGGAGAGCCAGATGACACGTGCGGGCATCGACGGAAGGCGTCGGCCGCGGACCACGCGCGCGGCGGCGGCGGGCGTCGCGCTGACGCTGGCCGCCTGCAGCGGCGGCGGGGGCGGTGGCGACGCCACCGAGGAGCAGCGGACCGGCGCGATGGAGGACTACGCGGCCGGCGACCAGTTCACCGCGACGGAGCCGCTCGAGCTCTCGATCCTGTGGACCGACTGGCCCGAGGTGACGGTCAAGGACTCCTGGCGGTTCTTCGACGTCCTCGAGGAGCAGACGAACGTCTCGCTGAAGACGACGCACATCCCGCTGAGCGACCACCTGGAGAAGCGCAGCCTGCTCATCAGCGCGGGCGACGCACCGGACATCATCCCGCTCGTCTACACCGGTGAGGAGAAGCAGTTCGCGGCGTCGGGCTCGGTCGTGCCGCTCAGCAGGTACCTCGACGAGATGCCGCACTTCCAGAAGTACGTGGAGGAGTGGGACCTGCAGGAGATGGTCGACAACCTGCGTCAGGAGGACGGCGAGCTCTACATGCTCCCCGGCCTGCAGGAGGTGTCGGTCCCGATGTTCACGCTGCTGGTCCGCAAGGACATCTTCGACGCCGCGGGCATCGAGATCCCGGACGACTGGGAGGGCTTCCGCGAGGCGTTCCTCCAGCTCAAGCAGGCCTATCCCGACTCCTACCCGCTCCAGGACGCGTTCCAGGGCAACTCGCTGCTGAACTACGCCGCGCGCGGCTTCGGCACGCAGGCCGGCTGGGGCTTCGGCGACGGCATGCAGTGGGACGAGGAGAAGGGCG
>JAPSIJ010000126.1 GCA_031178805.1 Cellulomonas sp.
TCAGCGGCAGCGGCTTGAAGCGGTACTCCTCGGCCGAGGCGCCCATGATGAACTCGTCGGAGTGGCAGGCGCCGGCCGCGGTGACGCGGAGCAGCACCTCCGAGGGGCCGGGGGTCGGTCGGTCGATCTCGACCAGCTCGGGGCGGGCGCCGATCTCGCGGTACTGCAGGGCCTTCATGAGCGCACTTCCTCCTCCGGGGCGGTCCCCGGGTCGTGGTGGTTGCCCCCACCGTACGCTTGAAACGTCAACGACCTACCACCAGGTCGGTTTCGTGCTGGAGCGCCGACGATACGTCCCGGAGGAAGCACGCTCGGAGGGGTGCCGTCCACGAGGTCGTCCTCTCCCGCCGAGGTCGTCCGTCGGGAGGGACGACCTCGCCGCGGACGGGCGACCTCGGGCACCGGGCGCCCGCCGCGGCGCGGGGGTGTCGCCGTGTCACAGGTCACGTCTACGGTCGGGGCATGAACGTCGTCCTCATCCCCGGGTTCTGGCTCGACGCGTCCTCCTGGGCGCCCGTCTCCGCGGCGCTCTCCGCCGCCGGTCACACCCCGCACCCCGTGACGCCCCTGGGCGCCGGCGGTGCGGCGGAGCAGGTCGCCTCGATCACGCTCGCCGACCAGGCCGCCGCGGTGGTGGAGCTGGTCGACGGGCTCGACGGCCCGGTGGTCGTCGTCGGGCACAGCGGCGGCGGGGCGGTGGCGCACGCCGTGGCCGACGCCCGCCCCGACCGCGTGGAGCAGGTGATCTACGTCGACAGCGGCCCGCTCGCGGACGGCGGCGTGGTCAACGACGAGCTGCCGGTGGTCGACGGCGTCGTCCCGCTGCCGGACTGGGGCGTGTTCGAGGAGGAGGAGCTCGAGGGCCTCACGGACGACGTGCGCGCCGAGTTCCGCGCCCGGGCGGTGACGGTGCCCCCGCTGGTGGCCGCCGGGCCGCAGCGGCTGCACGACGAGCGCCGGTACGACGTCCCGGTCACGGTCATCTCGTCGACGATGCCGGAGCAGGTGCTGCGGGACCTGATGGCCAAGGAGCACCCGTACGTGCAGGAGCTGGCGCGCATCCGGGACGTGACGATCGTCGAGCTGCCGACCGGGCACTGGCCGCAGCTGAGCCGCCCGGACGACCTCGCGGCGGCCGTGGTCCGCGCGGTCGAGCGCGAGGCCGAGGCCGAGGAGGGCATGGCCGTCCCGACCTGAGCGCCCGTCCGCCCGTGACCGCCCGTGCCGCCCCGCCCGTCCCGGTCGCGCGCCGGACCTGCGTGGATGACACGTCAGGCGACCGTCGCCTAGCATCGGCGCGACTCGCCGGAGCCGCCCGCGACCAGGGGACCGCCGGGCTGCACGAGGCTCCGGCCGGACGACGTGCCCCGCGCCGCGGGTCGCGCAGACCCCGGGGAACGGCACACGTGATCAGGATCGGCATCGTCGAGGACGACCCGGCGGCGTCCGCGCTGCTCGTGACGCACCTGCGCCGGTACGAGCAGGAGCACGGCGAGGCGTTCGACGTGACGACGTTCCGCGACGGCGCGGAGGTGGTCGCCGGCTACCGGCCGGTGTTCGACATCCTGCTGCTGGACGTGGAGATGCCGGGCCTGGACGGGTTCAGCGCGGCGCAGCGCATCCGGCAGGTGGACGCCGACGTGGTGATCGTGTTCATCACGAACATGACGACGTACGCGATCAAGGGCTACGAGGTGGACGCGCTGAGCTACGTGCTCAAGCCGGTGCCGTACTTCGCGTTCTCGCAGGAGATCAAGCGGTCCGTGGCGCGCCTGCGGCGCCGGTCGGCGGACTACCTGCTGCTCGCCGTGGACGGCGGTCTGGTGCGGGTGGCGACGGACGACGTCGTGTTCCTGGAGAGCGCCAAGCACCGCACGACGGTGCACACGGTGGACGGGAAGTACTCCGTGGTCGGCCCGCTGAAGGCGCTGGAGGCGGAGCTCGCGGGCAAGAGCTTCTTCCGCAGCAACAGCGGGTACGTGGTGAACCTCCGGCACGTGCTCGGTGTGCAGGGCAGCAGCGCGCTGCTGGTCGGCGGGCACGACCTGCTGATCAGCCGCCCGCGGAAGAAGGCGTTCCTCGCCGCGCTGACCGACTACCTCGGGGCGCGGCACCCGTGATCCTGGAGACGCTGCCGGACATCCCGCGGGTGCTGACCGGCCTCGCCGAGTGGGCCGCCTGCCTGGTCTACGTGCTGCTGCGCCGGCAGCGGCTGCCCGTGCGGCGGCTGGTCGTCGTGGCGGCGGCGGCGCTCGCGGTGCTGGTGGCGGTGCAGGAGCTCGCCGACCGGCTGCCGTTCGCGCTGTGGTCCCTCGGCATGGCCGCGGCCGTGGCGGCCATGTTCGGGTTCATCGTCACGGCGGCGCGGGTGTCGGTGCGCGACGCCGGGTACTTCGCCGCGCGGGCGCTGGTGCTCGCCGAGCTCGTGGCGTCGCTGCACTGGCAGGTGCACTGCTTCTTCTTCCTGCCCGAGGGGCGCCCGGGGACGCCGTGGCAGGTGCTGTTCTTCGCGGTGGTCTACGTCGCGGCGTTCGCGACCGCGTACCTGATCGAGTCCCGGCACTTCCGGCCGGCGCTGCCGCTGGAGGTGTCCTGGGGCGAGCTGGCGTCGGCGGTGGCGATCGCGCTGGTCACCTTCTTCATGAGCAACATCAGCTTCCTGAACGCGAACACGCCGTTCAGCGGCCGGCTGGGCCTGGAGATCTTCTACATCCGGACGCTGGTCGACCTCTGCGGGTTCGTCGCGCTGTACGCGCAGCAGGGGCAGCGGCTGCAGCACCGGGCGCGCGCGGAGGTCACGGCGATCGACGAGATGCTGCGCCGGCAGCACGAGCAGTACCTGCAGTCCAAGCGCAGCATCGACGTGGTGCACCGCAAGTACCACGACCTCAAGCACCAGATCGGCGTGATCCGCGCCGAGACGGACGCCGGCCGGCGCGCGTCCTACCTGGACGGGCTGGAGGCGAGCCTCACCGGGTACGCCGCGCAGGCCGACACCGGCAACGGGGTGCTGGACGTCGTCCTGACGACCAAGAGCCTGGAGTGCGCCGAGCGGGGCATCGAGCTCACCTCCGTGGTGGACGGCGCGGTGCTGGACTTCGTGTCCGCGATGGACCTGGCCGCGCTGTTCGGCAACGCGCTCGACAACGCGATCGACGCGGTGCAGGAGGTGCCCGACCCGGACCGGCGGCTGATCAAGGTGGCGGCGTACGCCCGGGACCGGTTCGTCATGGTGACCGTGGAGAACTGGTTCACCGGCGAGCTCCGCACGGTGGACGGCGACATCGTCACCCGGCGGGACGACCGGGACCGGCACGGCTACGGGCTGAAGTCGATCCGGTACACCGCGGAGAAGTACGGCGGCTCGATGACGGTGAACACGGAGGACGGCTGGTTCGTGCTGCGCGTCCTGCTGCCGGTCCCCCAGCCGGCCGCCGAGCAGCGGGCCGCCGAGCAGCCGGCCGCCGAGCGCCCGGCCGCCGACCACGCCGCCGGCCCGCGGCACCCGGGCCGCTGACGCCGTCAGGCCGTCGCGACCGCCCGCCGCGCGAGCACGGAGCCGCCCGCCCACAGCGACAGCGCCGAGGCCACCGCCATGTGCATGTCGAGGTACAGGTACGACCCGAGGCGCCCGCCGAACGTCACGCCGGGCTCGTCCAGCGCGAGCTCGCGGTAGGTGGCCAGCCGCGCACGGTCCTGCGGGGTGGCGACCGGGTAGTACGGCTCGTCGCCGGGCATCGCGAACCGCGACCGCTCGCGCATCACCACGGTGGCGTCCTGCGCGTGCCGGTCCTCGCGCTCCGGGTGGTAGTGCCGGAACTCGTGCACCCGGGTGTAGGGGACGTCGAGGTCGGCGTAGTTCATCACGCTGGTGCCCTGGTGGTCGCGGACGGGCAGCGTCTCCGTCTCGAGGTCGAGCGTGCGCCAGCCGAGCGGCCCGGCGTGGTGGTCGAAGTACCGGTCGACCGGGCCGGTGTAGACGACCGGCACCTGGCCGCGGACCGCGTCCCGGCTGAGCGGCTGCGTGGTGTCGAAGAAGTCGGTGCCGAGCCGCACGTCGATCAGCGGGTGGGTGGCCATCGCCTCGAACCACGGGCCGTACCCGTGCGCCGGCAGGCCCTCGTAGGTGTCGGAGAAGTACCGGTTGTCGTACGTGTACCGCACGGGCAGCCGGGCGATCACGGACGCCGGCAGCTCGCGCGGGTCGGTCTGCCACTGCTTGGCGGTGTAGTCCCGGATGAACGCCTCGTACAGCGGGCGGCCGATCAGGGAGATCGCCTTGTCCTCCAGGTTGGTCGGCTCCCGGCCGCCCAGGGACTCCGCGGCCTGCCGGGCCACCAGCGCCCGCGCGGCGTCGGGTCCCATCGCGGTGCCGAAGAACTGGTTCAGCGTGCCGAGGTTGATCGGCAGCGGGAACACCGTGCCGCGGTGCGTCGAGTACACCCGGTGCCGGTAGTCGGTGAACGCGGTGAACCGGCGCACGTACGACCAGACGCGCTCGTTCGACGTGTGGAAGATGTGCGACCCGTACCGGTGCACCTCGATGCCGGTCCCGGGGTCCACGCTGCTGTGCGCGTTCCCGCCCAGGTGGTCGCGCCGGTCGATCACGGTGACGCGCAGGCCCGACTCCGCGGCGCGCTCGGCGAGCGTGAGGCCGAACAGGCCCGCGCCGACGACGAGCAGGTCCATGCGGGAGCCTTTCCGGGCAGCGGCCACGGCCGCGGGACGGGGGATCGCCCCGAGTGTAGGGGCCCCGGACGACACCTCGGCCAACGTCCGACGACGGCGACAGAACGTGCGCCGGAACCGACAGATCGTGCGTCGGGGCGGGGTGCCGCGCCGGCCGGGCGGTTGTCTGGGGTCGCCTGCTCGCTGCCCGGGACGCCGGGGGGAGCGGCCACCCCCACGACTCGAAGGAGAGACTCCTCGTGAGCAGCAGAGCGGCGAAGAGGCCGATGTCCAACAAGAAGTTCTTGTCCGTCTGGGTCCCGGTGCTGGGGCTCGTGCTCGTCGTCGCGGTCGTCGCGAACATCCTGCTCGGCGTCTACTCGAACTGGGTCGCCTCGCAGCTGGGCACCGGCACGTACACGGTGACGAACGCGGACGGCACCGAGGACTGGGACACCCAGTACAACGAGGCCGACTACGCGACCGCCGACGAGGCCGAGGCGGCCGCGGACGAGCTCGTGCAGGAGATCGCCGCCGAGGGCATCGTCCTGCTGAAGAACGAGGGCGCCGCGCTCCCGCTGACCGGTGACGCCCCGCAGGTGACGCTGCTCGGCCGCACGGCCGCCGACCCGGTGTACGGCGGCTCGGGCTCCGGCTCGACCGACACCAGCACCGCGGTGAACTTCCAGGACGGCCTGGAGCACGCCGGCATCGCCGTGAACGAGACGGTGTACGGCGAGCTGGAGACGTTCGCCGCCGACGCCCCGAAGACGAACATCGTCATGGACAAGCCGGCCGAGTCGGTCTACGACATCGGCGAGATGCCGGTGGCGGAGTACTCCGACGAGGCGCGCGCCAGCTTCGCCGACTACGCGGACGCCGCGGTGGTCGTGCTCGGCCGCGCCGGCGGCGAGGGCGGCGACCTGGCCACCTCGATGGAGGGCTGGGACGACAACTACACCGAGGGCCAGCACCAGCTCGAGCTGAACCAGGACGAGAAGGACCTGATCGCCCTGGCGGAGGAGAGCTTCGAGACCGTGGTGGTCGTGGTCAACGCCTCCACCAGCATGGAGCTCGGCCCGCTGGCGGACGACGCCGGCGTCGACGCGGTGCTGCAGATCGGCTCCCCGGGCCAGAGCGGCCTGAACGCCCTCGGCGAGGTGCTGACCGGCGACGTGAACCCCTCCGGGCGCACGGTCGACATCTACGCGGCCGACTTCACCGCGGACCCGACGTTCCAGAACTTCGGCTCCTACCGGTACGAGAACATCGACGGCCTGAGCACCGACGAGTCCCGCGGCGTCGACGGCGGCGCGTACTTCGTCCAGTACGAGGAGGGCATCTACGTCGGCTACCGGTACTACGAGACCGCCGCGGCCGAGGGCTTCCTCGACTACGACGAGGCCGTCGTGTACCCGTTCGGCTACGGCCTGAGCTACACCACGTTCTCCCAGGAAATCACCGGCCAGCAGCTCGGCGCCGTGGACGGGGAGATCACCGTGGACGTCGAGGTGACCAACACCGGTGACGTCGCGGGCAAGGACGTCGTCCAGCTCTACTACTCCGCCCCGTACACCCCGGGCGGCATCGAGAAGTCGTCGGTCGTGCTCGGCGCGTTCGACAAGACCGACGTGCTGGAGCCGGGCGCCTCGCAGACCGTGACCCTGACCCTGGCCGTCGAGGACATGGCGTCCTACGACTACGAGGGCGCGCAGGCGTACGTGCTGGAGGCCGGCGACTACGCGCTGACCGTGCAGAACGACTCGCACACCGTCGAGCCGGGCACCGAGCCGATCACGTACACGGTGGACGAGACCGTCACCTACGCCGGTGAGAACCACCGGGCGTCCGACGAGACCGCGGTGACGAACGCCTTCGACGACGTGAACGCCGCCTTCTCCGACACGCCTGAGGACGGCAAGGTCGTCAACCTGTCCCGCGCGGACTTCGCCGGCACGTTCCCGACGGCGCCCACCGCCGCCGACACGACCGCGACCGACGAGGTCGTCGCGGCCTTCGAGGCGTACGACGCGGCGGCC